>JAJAYT010000141.1 GCA_026786085.1 Microcoleus sp. CAN_BIN18
GGATACTTGGGATAAGACTCCAAGATAATTTCTACTTCCTCTGTGACTACGGCCAAGGTGATATTGACAAGATTCTTCTGCATTTTTCCCGTACCCAAACACTACTTAACTTAGATATTTGTTGCCCCGAATTCGTCTGATTTCTCCTGAAACTTAGCGGGCTAATACCGCACATCGTTCTTTGGGAATAACCAGATCGCTCTCGGAACTTAACTCTTCTATAACCCGCAGCACGTAGCAGGGAATTTTGTCCGATAAAATAGCACTTGGCACCGCGCCAGTGTAAATTTCTAATACTGCTTCTGTCGTAGCTTCAAACATCAGTCGCTGTCCCGGAAACACCACTCTTTCAAAGTACCAATTAGGAATATTCCCAATCCGAACTACCTGAATTTGGTTGGTAACATTTGCATAATAGCAGAGAATCTGATTGTTACCTTTACAAGATAGCTGGTAACTACTCAATAACCGTTGGTGATTTTAGAGGATCTGAACGAAATCCAACGAGTTTACGTGGTTCCCGCCTTCCTATTCACTGATTTACCAGCGGTTTTTATGTTTTTTTCAGCGGTTTTTGAGCAGTTACGATAGCTGATCTGACATTTGAAAAATCTCCATACTTTTTAAAGAAATTACTCAGACTTGGCTCGGCCTGTTATCAGTGCCTAACTCCTGACTTATTCAAATTGGTTGTGCGATCGCACTCCTTAAATCGAAAGTATCGTCACTCACCCGAAATCCCTGACAGCAGGTTTGTTCTTTGGCAGCGAGATGCTGCTGAGACTGCGACCTTCAACTCAAGAACCTAGAATAAATATTATCTAACAAATATGAGGATATTATGAAGACCATCATTTTTTTTGATCTGTCTACTTTTGCCGCAGCAGCGATTAAAACACTGAGGCTGAAACCGGGTTTTTTACTAAAAAAATTGACTGTATTACGGAGTCTGGGTGAAAAACCCGGTTTGAGGCAGTGTAACTTCTGGAGCAGTTATTCTGCGTGTAAATACGGTGGTTGCCGATCGACTTTACGGAAAACAAAAAAACCCGACTCTCTGAGTTCGTCTCTCGAACTTATAGGGAATCAGAGTTCACAGTAACCAATCACCGATCGATCTCAAAGCTAAATCAAAAAAATGAGGAAATTCTGAAAACAGCCGCCAAAACCAGGACTTTCCGGCACGCACAAACCCGCCTCACTAACATAATTTCGAGATTTTTGCAAGAGACAAATAGCTAGAAACCCGATTGGCGTCAATCCGGTTGGAATGCCCCCTTAATTCTTCAGTCGGCCTGCGCCGACTTCGTTTGTGTAGACGCGATTTCAATCGCCGAGTCTTATCTTTTCCGCAGTTTAAGCCAACGATTCCCAACCCAGAATATCCGCAACTTGCTTAGCCAAACCCAAAGGATCGAAAGGCTTAGCAATCACCCCCGCTACCCCCAAATCAGCAAACTCGCTCAAATCTATCGCCTGCACCTTAGCCGTCAGAAAAATCACCGGAATCCCCCGAGTAGCAGCATTTTTTTGCAGCAAACCAAACAAAGTAACTCCGTCCATCTCAGGCATCATCACATCTAGCAGAATAGCGTCAGGGACTTCAGTTTCAGCTAACAGCAATCCTTGGCTGCTATCGGTCGCAATCAGCACCATCCAGCCGCCTAAATGTTCCAGACAAGCCTGAATCACGCTGCAAAGGTTTTGTTCATCATCGATTACCAGAATGCGCTTTGCTGACATAATTAAAACCCTCAAATTTTAAATAAATTGCGGTCAACCGAAACAGGACTTACCAGAAAGAATTGGTTTAAAGCCGGAACCCCTAAAGGCGAGAAATTAAAATCAGACTATTTATAGCAGTTGACAGTTGACAGTGGACAGTGGACAGTTGCATAACGGGAATCAAACCATTGATGCAGTACGGGTGTCGGCTCTATTCATGAAGTCATTTATGTCCTCACCGATGTGGCGGTTGCTATATTACTCCAATCTTCTTCCTTCTTTTGTCAAGTGCTGTCAACTGTCATCTGTCAACTGTCAACTGTCAACTGTCAACTGTCAACTGAATGAACCTTCCCCTTCAAACGGTGCAGGCAATGTGAAATAGAAACTACTGCCTTCTGAGACAACACTTTCGGCCCAAATTCTGCCGCCGTGCTGCTGCACAATGCTGCGACAGATAGCCAAACCCAAACCCGTACCTCCTTTTTGGCGAGAGTCAGAAGCATCTACCTGTTGAAATCTGCCAAAGATAGTTTCTAGTTTATCAGCAGGAATTCCCCGCCCTCGATCTTTGACTTCAAATAAAACCTGACCGCCCAAATCATCAACCCTGACAGTTACTGTACTCCCCGGAGCCGAGAATTTAATCGCATTGCTCAACAAATTTACCAGCAGTTGCACGATTCTGTCGGACTCAGCCCAAATTTCTGCCACTGCGGGCAAAATCGATAAATCAATCTGCTTGTCAGTAGCCAGAGACAGCACAGCTTCCGCAGACTTCCGCATCAAAACCTGCGCATCGCACCACTCCTTAACAATAGTAACTTCGCTCGAATCGAGCCGCTCTAAATCGAGCATATCGTTGACCAAACGCACTAACCGTTCGGTCTGGCTAGACGCAATTTGTAACATCTTTTGGGCAGTTTCCGGTTGATCTTTCAGCACCCCAGCCTCGAGCAAACCTAAAGAACCGCGAATTGAGGTCAGTGGCGTTCGCAGTTCGTGGCTGACAATCGAAATAAACTCATTTTTATTTTTTTCAATTGCCTGACTTTCTGTGATATCTATGACTGTGCCGACGTAACCGATTAGTTGACTTCTGTCGGAAAAAATCGGAGCTGTTTTCAGCCGACACAACCGGATTGTTCCGTCGGGCTGGATGTGGCGGAATTCGCAGGAAAATTCCTCGTCTAACGATCGCGATTCCGACCATTTAGCCCGAATTAGTTTTATATCTTCCGGGTGAACAAACCGCATCCAGCCGTTTCCTAAAGCTTCTCCTGCTGTGAAGCCACCAATTGCTTGACAGCGCGGATTTGTATAGGTACATTTCCCCCCAGCATCGATTTTGAAAATGCCGACGGGGGAACTCTCGCTCAGAGAGCGAAATAAAGCTTCGCTTTCCCGGAGTTCTGTTTGAGAAATTTCTAGTTCTCGGGTGCGCTGGAAAACACGCATTTCTAACAGTTCGTTGAGCTGTTGGAGGGCGGCTTCCGCAAGTTTGCGTCCGCTAATATCGCGCTGCACTGATACCCAATGGGTAAAGCAACCGGTTTCGTTAGCTATAGGCACAATGCTCAATTCTACCCAAAATTCCGTCCCGTCTTTGCGGTAATTGATCAAGTCAACCCGCACCGGCTGCCAGGTTTCCAAAGCTGTCCGAATGCGATCGAGACTTGCCCTATCTGTTTTTTCTCCTTGCAAGATGCGCGGCGTTTTGCCCAAAACTTCTTCTAGCGTATAGCCGGTCATCCGTGTGAAAGCTGGGTTAACATAAAAAATTCGCGGGCCCGGTTCGTCCATCAGTTCAGCTTCGGTAATTAACACCGCGTCGTTAGTCGTGGTGACTACTGATTCCAACAGGCGCAACTGTAATTCTCTAGCTTTGCGATCGCTAATTTCTGTAACTGTCCCCACCATCCGCACTGCATCGCCTGCTGCGCTGTAAAAAAACTTACCTTTCCCCTCCATCCAGTGAATGCTGCCATCCGGCCAAACCACGCGGTATTCGTGACAGTAATCTGCTCGCTGGACTCGTGCCTGATCGATCGCATTCTCCACACCTTTTAAATCTTCTGGGTGAATGCAAGCTGTAAAACTTTCATAAGTTCCCCCAAAAGTTCCCGGAACCAACCCAAACAACTCTTCGTGTTCCCTCGACCAAATAACACGATGTTTCGGCAAGTCCCAGTCCCAAAATAGGATTTTGGTAGCCGACAAAGCTAAGTTAAGCTGCTGATTAATTTTCCGTAACTCAATGCTAGTAATAGCAACTCGCAGTTCTCTGGCTATTTCGATTTCGCACGGCTGCCAAGGCAAAGATTTGAACCTCACAGTTTCTTGCCACAACTCAAAGGAAGTGCGAGGAGACATCAATGGAGTGCTATCCGGTTTTAATTCAATCTGCCAGTCTGGTTGACCAGCCCAGTTGACAGTTTTAATTGCTTCGGGACGGAACCACAAAATATAATAATTTTCCATCTCGGACATGGCAATCACCAGCAAACCGCTAGCAACTTCTTTAAACTTCTCGGATGGCGGATACAGTTGTGATAGACAATCTGTATGAAACAAATCATTATTTATTTGAGTTTTTATCCAAGCAATTAAGTTTGCGATTTCTACTAATTCCGGGGTGGTGCCGATGGTGATTAAATTTTCATGGACACACACAACTGCACCGGTAGCGCCCACTAAGGCCAGCAATTCATCGGGGGATTTAAGTAAACCTTCTACAAAGGAGTTTTTTCGATCAAAATCCGTGACAATTTTCTGGAAATTTTCTGTTAAATTAATTGCATATTCCCGGTCTTCCCTATCTTTGTAGCTGAGTTCTCGATTCAAACACTTTGCTAGCAGTTCGCAAGCCGTTCTGGTTTCGTAGTTGACATACTTTGCTGTTGGGTGGTGACAGGCGATCAATCCCCAGAGTTTTTGGTCTTTGATTAATGTCACGGTCATGCTAGCGCCAATGTTCATATTTTTGAGATATTGAACGTGGCAAGGCGAAACTGTTCTCAACAAAGAGAAGTCCAGATCCAGGGGGCGACCAGTCAGCGGATTGCAGTCAGGAATTAGTTCTACAGGCTGATAGTGAATATCGGGAATAAACCGAATTAAATTCGTGCTGAACTGGTTTCTTGCCTGGGGGGGAATATCGGTAGCCGGATAGTGCAGCCCCAATAAAGGAGCCAAACTTTCTACTTTGTCTTCGGCGACTACTTGCCCGGCACCGGTGGCATCAAATTGATATACCATCGCGCGATCGAACCCAATCATCCTCCGCACTTCTGCAACTGCTGTCTGACACAGCACTCGCAGATTTTGTGTTTTGTGGATTTTGTCGATCGGCTCTTGGACTACATGATAAGAATTGAAACAATTACTAGCTTTTGGGGGAACAACCTGTTCTAGTTCCACAATTAATACTGATCCCGATTGATGCAGCGTCCCCTGAAAAAAATAATTGCCTTCTTGACTTTTGAATGATAGGGTGATACGATTGTACTGACCGTCCTTTTCAAATAAAGCTTTTTCAATAGCCTCAATTTCCTCAGTCTCGACAAATTCATGTAAAAAATTGCCCACAAGTTCTTTCGGGTAAATGCCGATCGCCTCAAAAGTATTGTTGCTAACTTGCAAAATCTTCAACACCGGAGATTCCAGCACCAACAGGATGCCGTGAGGTTGAATCGAAGCGGGTGAGTAAATTGGTTCGCAGTCGCTGTCATCAAGAGCGCCTGTGTCTGAGGTTAATAGCATTGTTTTCGATTGTTTGTGAATATTTTTCTAAGTTAGCTTGTGTTTTTGACGATCGCCCAAACATCCATCCGCGCGATCGCATCCGCATGATTAGGTGTCAATAACCCCCTGAAAACCTTTGTCTCTCTCGTTTAGACGCGAGGCCAGATCCCCCTCGCATCCCCCTTGCTTTCGGGGGACTTTGATCCGCCCTAAATCCCCAGCCTAAAAACTTCGCACTCCGAAGTCAACTGTCAACTGTCAACTGTCAACTGTCAACTGTTAACGCTGTGTCAGAGCCAGTCTGTGCCGGAGTTGAGTCCGCTCCAAACGATTCAGGATGCGAGCAATTAATTCCGGTTCCACGATCGGCTTATTCACGTAGTCATCAGCACCCGCGACAAACATTTGGCGCACTATTTCCGACTCAGAATGAGCCGTCAAAAATAGCACTGGGAGCTTGCTCCAGCGCAAATCGTTCCGCACCGCCAAACACAGCTCGATCCCGCTGTAACCGGGCATCTCCACATCTAAAATTAGCAAATCTGGACAAGTGGTTTCCAGTACCTCCCAGAACTTTTCTGGCTCATCCAATATTGTTACTTGCAATCCCCAAGGTTGTAGAATCATTGTCAGTGCAGCCAATAGATGCACATCATCATCTACTACCATAACTTTAGCTTCAGCAGCACCGGTTTGGTCGAGAAGTTGGGCGATTGCTTTGAGTATATCGGCTGGGGGGATCGATTTGTGTAAAAAGCCGGAAGCTCCCAAACGAGCAACTTCAATTCGATCGCTCAATTGATTGTGCCCGCTAAAAACCATCACCGGAATATCGGGTTTTTCACTGCGGAGTTCCGCTAGGAGGTTAAGTCCGTTTTCCTGAGTTCTCGAAAAGGTCAAATCCAGCAAAATCGCGTCGGGAGGCTGTTGAGAAATCGCAATTCTTGCCGCTTCGGGAGAGTTGGCGACTTCTATCTGGAAGCCGGAACCGGATGCTGCTATTTTTAGTCGATCGCTCTGAACACTATCATCATCCACGATCAAGATGCGGCGCTTTTCGGCAATCGCAGTAACCAGCTCGCTTTCAGGTTCCGGCGGGCGATCGAATATCTGTTTGAGCAAATGCAGAAATCCCTCAATCTGCTCAGCAGTCCCCGGTTTCAAGATGTTTTCACCCTTGAACAAATCTTCGATCTTGCGCGCAAGTATGGAACCTTTCGGCAGCCCCAAAGTTCCCAAAGAACCGACTAATTTATGAGCTTGGGCCTGGGCTTCCCGCCGCAGTCCGCCCTCCAAGGTTCCGGTTTTCAGTTGAGCGATCGCGCGATCGAATATCACCACCTTTTCGATAAAATTAGTTATTAACTTGCCCCTAATTTCCGCAACCACACTCAGGACTTTGAGGCGGCGCTCGTCATTATTTAATTCCCGGCTCTGCCCGCTGGATTGAGCAGATAAAGTCTCTTGACTTTTAGCAGTTTGTACCGTTTCCCTGACAACTTTTTGGTGATCAATATCCTCCGGCAGACTTTTGAGCCGATAGCCCAATCCGTACACAGTTTCGACTAAATCTACAGACATCCCGGCTGCTTTCAGCTTATGCCGCAGCCCCTTGATGTGAGCGGTAACGGCTTCTTCATGAGGAAAATCGCCTGCCGACCAAATGCGATCGAGCATAGCGCTACGGCTGAAAATGCGCCGGGGATTTCTCAGGAAAAGTTCCAGCAGATTGTACTCTTTGGGAGTCAAGTGCAGCACTTTTTCGGCATAAGTTACTTCCGTAGTATCCGGGTTGACTTGCAGTTTTTCCCAAGTCAAAATTGTACTCGACAAACTTGCTTTCCCCCGGCGCAGCAAAGCCCGAATTCGAGCGATTAATTCTTCGATATTAAAGGGTTTGACCATATAATCGTCTGCCCCCGCTTCTAAACCTTCGATTAGATTGCTTCTGCTGTCTAGCGCTGTCAGCAGTAAAATCGGCATTTGGCAGCCGGACGATCGCAATTCCCGACACAAACTAATGCCGTCAAGTTTAGGAATCAGCACATCCAAAACAATCAGGTCGTAATCGTAGGCCTGCGCCAACTGCAAGGCTGTTTCACCGTCTGCTGCCGTATTCACATTGTAATTATGAGAGTTCAGCGCTCGGATCAGTAAATTGATTGTAATTGTGTCATCTTCTACTAGCAGGATTTTCATAAGCGTAAGCTATTATTTAAGCTGTTTTTGGGATTATTGATCGGATTATTAGAATATTTAAATAGCCTTTTTCTCACTCTTATTTAATTTTTCTTCCAGTCTAAACCAAATAAGTAGTATTCTTAAGATAGTAAAATTGTCAAGTCTTATTTTGATTTTTTATTTTTACCTCTCGAAATGTTTCATCAGAGGATCGCTGGGATTTTATGGCTTTTTGGACTTCAGCGCCTGCTGAATTTTTTGGATCAGATATTGCGATGAATCTTGCTGCTTAACTATGTCTTCCAACTCGGAAGCCGCGACTTCGGCGTGTTCTATCTCTTTAACTAAAGAATGAGCAATAACACTTTTTCTGACTGCCAAAGGTTCTGTGATAGCGGTCAGTGAATTGAAATCTTTTTCCGCGATTAATTCCTCCAACTCTAACATCGCCATTTCCGCGCGATCGATCTTGATAGTCACGGATCTAGCCACATTAGCACCCGCTCTTGCTGCCTCCGTGAGTTGGTGAACGCGAAGTTTAAACCGACTGGCAATCTGCTCCATTTGAGTCCCCAATTCAAACGTTTTACTTGCCAGTCTGCCAATTTCTAGGCTCACTTGGCTCAGCCCCGTAGGCTGATTTCCCATTTGATTGGTAACTACAGCCACCTGTACTGCTAAATGCCTCACTTGTTCGATCGCCTCTCGGATGGTTCGAGAAGTGCGGTTAACCGTTTCTAGATCGTTAGCGATTGCTTTGCCAACCCCCAAAATTTTATCTGTATTGTTACAAATAGAATTAGCACCTTGAAAAGTAGCTTGAAATGCTTGGCGACCTTCCGACGAAATCAGCTTCGCAATCTTCACAAATCGCTGATTCATTTGAGCAATTTCTTCAGCTTGTCTTACCAGTACCACTTCCTGGGGACTAGGAGTATTATGCGATTTTTCAGTTTGACGCTGTTGGGATTTTAAAAGTTCGTTGCATTCCTCAACTTTTGCCTGTTCTTGTTTGATGAGCGCATGATATTTTTGTCTTTCTACTCGGTATTTATGAATAAGTTTGTGAGCTTGCCCTAAAATTTTAGACTGGGCAATCACCAGAGTTTTAACATCTAAAATACGCAAACTCTGGTTCTTCATAACCACAACAATTGGTTCATAAATCAAGTCTTTTTGCCGATTGAGAGACTCTTGCACGGCATCGTCAATTTTCCAGTTTTCCTCCATCAGCAAAGGCGGAATTCTCAGAAAATCTAACAGCGATCGAATCGGGTGCTGCCCGTACAGTTCTACGCGATCGGGAAGACTCATTTGCTCTCGAAATTTGACGCGAGAAATCATGCCCAACACCTGTGATTCGTGAGTGATAATGACTCCAGGTAGGTCTGGTTCTTGCTCGAATTTGTCAGCCACTACCTGTCCTAGAGTTGCAGCACTCACTTGGAATTGGTGATAGGGCAGATGTCCGATCGTAAAATCGGGGGTGAGTTGAGTTTGATTGCTCATTTACCCGGATAGTATTAAGTAGAAGTTAACAAATTATATATTGATATTATACTGGATTAAGATAGTTTAAAGTGATAACAACTATAGGGAGAAATCAGCTCTCTGGCTCCTGGGCCTGATGACAGCTTGCCTTGTGACTACTTTCAACTCAAGTTTCTTGGAGAGCTCGCCCCCGCAGCGCCCCGGGTTCTGTCCCCAAACAGGGGCATTCATATTTTGTTCTTGCAAACAACCGGGAAAATACCTAGATTGAAACCAAAAACCTTACATCGGACTTTGCCGATCGCAACCTTTGAGGCTGCTTACCAGTTGTTACAGCAAATGGCTGAACTCCCCGGGGCGATTTGGCTCGCCGACGATGCGATCGCGAATCCTGAAAGTAGGGAAAACTCCTCCGAAAAGTTTGCAGCAGTCATATCAGACGGGTTTAGCGCGCTGCTGCGCGGCCAACTATTAGATGATTTTACAACAAACGGACACAAACACAGCGAAAAATATCTCAATTCGCAATTAAATGTGGAGTTGACTTTCGAGCCAGGGGCGATCGGCAATTTCCTCTCTCCCCTCGCAGACAAACTCGCAGAAACAACGCCCGCAACCTCGCGGCCAATTGACATTCGCGCCCTCAAACAAGCAATTAAAAATATACAGCCAAACTCCGCCATTCTGCAAAGCGAATTCACCCTAAATTTGCTGGATATTCTCGCGGAAAGTGCCAGCAAAAACAGTCATCAACCCCTACACACCCAAACAGAAATAGACGAAAATTCCGCGCTCAAACTGATAGCTTCAGAACAACGACATATCCAAATTTCAGAACCAGCTAATCACGTACAAATTCCCAATTCCTGCATTCCATTTTGTCAGCCAGTCGAAGATGCTTTGCAACAACAACTCCAACAAGAGCGACTTTTAAATCAGGTGACAACTCAAATCCGCCAGACTTTAGAATTGCCTGTAATTTTGTCAAAAGCTGTCGAGCGAATGCGAGATTTTTTAGAAGTAGATCGCCTGTTAATTTATCAATTTAAAAAAGTCCCAGCGCCGCACAATGGCGAGTTGGATAAAGAAATACCTGGGGCACTTTCTGCGTCTAGTGCAGTCAACCAAAATTCCGGTGCTTACTTATATTTAGGTCACGTCACCTACGAAGCTTTAGCTAGCGATGCTATCTCGTCGGTACTGAATTTTAGTGAAAGCGCGCAATGTTTCCCCGATGGAGTCATCGACAGAGAGAAGTATCGCAAAGGTTTAGCTTTGTGCGTCGCGGATGTGGAAACAAATTACTCTTCCCAGCCTTGTTTCTTAGAGTTGATGCGGCGGGCGAAGGTGCGGGCTAAGTTGCTAGTGCCGATCGTAGTTCAAGACGAATTATGGGGGCTGCTAATTGCCCACCAGTGTACTGTGCGGGAGTGGGAAGAAACCAAAATAACATTTTTGCGGCAAATAGCAGAACATTTAGCGATCGCCATTTACCAAGCCGAACTTTATGCAGAAGTTCAGCAACAAAAGTGTACCTCAGAACAGCGCGTCATAGAGCGCACGCAAGAACTACGCGATGCCCTAGCCGCCGCCCAGTCCGCCAGCCTCGCCAAAAGCGAATTTTTGGCAGCTATGAGCCACGAATTGCGCACTCCTCTCACCTGCGTCATCGGCATTTCCGACACATTGCTGCGGTGGTCTTATGGCAAAGTTGGCGCCAAAGAAGTGCCCGTGCAAAAACAGCGCCAGTACCTGCAAACTATCCGAGATAGCGGCGACCACTTATTAGAATTAATCAACGATATTTTAGATTTGTCGCAAGTAGAAGCAGGAAAAGCAGTATTAAAAATCAGTGAATTTTCACTTTCTAAATTAGCTTCTCAGAGTCTGCACGCCCTCAAAGAAAAAGCTGTGGCTAAAGGCGTGGAATTGGTGCAAGAACAGCGAATTAAGCAAGAGTGCGATCGCTTTATCGCCGATCCGCGCCGCCTGAGACAAATCCTCTTCAATCTGTTAGGAAATGCGATTAAATTTACTCCCAAAGGCGGGCGAGTCGTCCTGCGAGTTTGGGTAACAGAAGATCAAAATCGAACGTCGGCAGTGCGACAGCCCGGTACTGCACCCGCAGGTAGCACCGCTGTTTTTCAAATCAAAGATACTGGCATTGGAATTCCCGAAAATCAGCGATCGCTCTTGTTTCAAAAATTCCAGCAGTTAGATTCTCCCTACCGCCGCGAATACGGCGGCACAGGTTTGGGATTAGCATTAACTAAACAATTAGTAGAGCTTCATGGCGGCGCGATCGAAGTCAATTCTACAGTTGATGTCGGCTCAACTTTTACCGTTTTCATACCAATCCAAACTCAAAGCAAAGATGAATCCACAAAATTCAAATATGAAAAATCAAATTCATCTTTACCGCTGCACTCTTCCTCCCTCCGAGGCAGCATCGTCCTCGTCGAAGAAGATGAAGAAACTG
Source organism: Microcoleus sp. CAN_BIN18 (assembly GCA_026786085.1). GTDB lineage: Bacteria > Cyanobacteriota > Cyanobacteriia > Cyanobacteriales > Microcoleaceae > Microcoleus. The sequence goes on from JAJAYT010000141.1 coordinate 11,621, forward strand.
CCATGCTGATTTGCGATATCCTGACAGCAGCAGGACTGCAAGTAGTGTGGATGATTGAAGGTTCGGCGGCGGTAGAACAAATTGAACTTTTGCAGCCCAATGCTGTGATTGTCAATATGCGTTTGCCAGGTATGAATGGCTGCGAAATAATTCAGCAACTGCGCCAAAAATCCGCTACCGAAAATATCAAAATTCTCGCTTTAAGCTCTAAGGAAATTCCCGCAGATCGGATATCTTTCGTGACGGCGGGAGCTAATGATTATTTGGCTAAACCCATTCACCCTCAGCAATTGCTTGACAAAATTCTTTCTTTAATGGCCGGGATTGTTAACAGTTGACAGTTGACAGTTGACAGTTGACAGTTGACAGTTGACAGCGAATTTTTTAGGCAGGAGATTTAAGCCCCAGCCTAAAAACAATCCACCTAAAGGTGGGGGCTTAAATCCCCTGTGATTTGGTTATAATGATCAAGATAATCGGCGTTTTGTAAAAATTGCGAGAGGCTCTTTGTACGAAACAGTAAACTGGTTAAGATTAGCCTATGCTAGACAACTGATCACAAGCGAAGAAGTAAGCAAATTTAAACCAATTGTCGATAAATTACTACCAAAACTTAACGCTTATTTGAGTTCAATAGGGCACAGGGAATAAATTACAAAAAAAGCCCAATGCCCAATGCCCGATGCCCGATGCCCAATTCCCAATTCCCCATTCCCAATTCCCCATGATTAATTGTCAAATTCCTACAGGATTAATTGTTTCCTGTCAAGCACCTACTGATTCGCCGCTGCACGATCCGATCGTGATTGCGGCAATGGCTCGAACCGCCGTCAATCGAGGAGCCTCGGGCGTGCGGATTGATACTCCGGCTCACGTTGCGGCGGTGCGAAAACAAATATCCGCTCCCATAATTGGCATTTGGAAGCAGCAATTGCCGGGATGCGAGATTTACATTACTCCTCGCTTTGAAGACGCGCGCGCGATCGCCCTTGCAGGAGCTGATATCATCGCCATTGACGCAACTTTGCGAAACCGTCCTCCTGGCGAAGACCTAAAGACGTTAATCGCGCGAATTCACAGCGAATTAGGGAAATTAGTCATGGCGGATGTAGATACCATAGAAGCTGCTCACGCGGCGGCCCAAGCTGGTGCAGATACTGTCGGTACTACTCTTTTTGGCTACACTCCCCAAACGGAAAATTTCTCACCGCCCGGATTTGATTTGCTGGCCCAAATGGTAGAAAAGCTTGAGGTTCCCATTATCTGCGAAGGCGGAATCGCGGGGCCAGAAATGGCAAAAAAAGCATTAAACTTAGGAGCAGCGGCTGTAGTTGTCGGCGCAGATATTACTGGGATTGATATTAAGGTGACAGCCTATACGTCAGTGATTGGGAAGTAAGAAGGCAGAAGGCACAAGGCACAAAGCAGAAGGCAGGAGAAATATTTGGCTGGGGATTTTAATCGCTTCTCGGCTGAATTTTCATAAAAAATTCATATTTAATATCTAGATTAATTGAACTATCCGGCTGATTCGTCTACCAATCGGCAGAATTTATCTATGTCACTAAACAGTGACAATTTATAGTGGCTGCATCCTCCGCTAAATAATCCGGATGGGAATCAGATATGGCTGTTAATTGCATAAAAGAGCAGATTAATTAATATGGCTAGCGATTTTTCTTTTAATTCTAAAGTCCGATTAAACAAAAATACCTCGGACAATCCTGGAGGGCAACGCAGCCGATCGCTCCAAGCTATGATTTTTATGCTGGTAGTCACTACCTTAGTGGCTATGCCGATGTTTCGTTTAGCCGAATTGCAACTGGTACAAGGGGCCTACAACCGACAACGGGCGGAAAACAACCGCATTCGCCCTGTATCAGTCGCCGCGACTCGTGGTCAAATTTTAGACCGCAATGGCAAAATTTTTGCGGCTAGCCGCGTATCTCGATCGCTCTATGCGTGGCCAAAAGAGCGATCGACCAAGGAGTGGCAAGAAGTCGCCACTACACTGAGTCCGATCGTCAAAGTTCCCGCAGCCGAAATTATCAAAAAAATAGATACAGCAGGCTACAAATCAGCGCTACCAGTCCGAATTAGCAAGGATATTGATGTCGGTACTTTCGTCGCTTTGGGAGAACAAAGTAATGCTTTGCGCGGACTTGAAATTCGTGTAGAATCGAGCCGAGACAATCCCAACCAGCAATTAGCAGCTCACCTTTTGGGATACGTCGGCGAAGCTACTTTAGACGAATTAAAAGCTAATCCTGCATATCCGATGGGCATGATCGTCGGTCAAATGGGAGTTGAAAAGTTAGCCAATCCAACTTTAGAAGGCGTTTGGGGAAACCGTTTAATCGAGGTGAATGCTAAGGGCGAGGAAATTCAAGATTTAGGCGTAAAAGATCCGATTCCTGGCAAACCTGTGCAGCTAACTTTAGATTTAGATATGCAGAAAACTGCGGAAAAAGCTTTGGGCAATCGCCTGGGTGCAGTTGTGGCGATCGATGTCAAAACCGGAGCTCTTTTAACAATGGCTAGTTGGCCGACATTTGACCCTAATATTTTCACCCGCAAGGTGACTCCCAAAGAATGGGATCGGCTACAAGGGCCAGAAAAACCGTTTTTAAATCGTGCAGTTCAAGGCTATCCAGTCGGCAGCACTTTTAAGATTGTAACTGCTGTAGCCGGGATGGAATCGGGCAAGTTTTCTCCTGACTCGACTGTGGCCACTTCTTCTTCAATTACGATCGGCGGAATCACCTTTAACGAACACAGTGGCGGTTACGGTACGATCGGCTTCCGCGACGCTTTAGCCTACAGCAGTAATACGTTTTTCTATCAAGTAGGTATGACTGCCGGCCCGGAAGAAATGGCGAAAGCGGCTAAAAAAATGGGCATTGGCGGTACGATTAACTTAAAACTTTTGGGGTTAGATGCCGCGAATCACGGTCAAGTTCCCATACCAGCAGAAAAACAGAAAATGTATGGTGAAGATTGGTACGTCGGTGATACAGTCACAATGGCGATCGGTCAAGGCTTGGTACTTTGTACTCCCCTAGAATTGGCTGTGATGGTGTCAACTGTTGCTAATGGCGGTTATCGAGTTCAGCCCCATTTATTGGCTTCTCAAACCAACACTCCTATTACCAAAAAAGTTCCCACAGGTATTAAGCCTGCAACTTTGAATGTAGTTCGCCAGGGATTGATTGACGTGGTACAAAAAGGTACCGGCAAACGCCTGAATGATGGTACTATTCCTTTGAGCGGTGGTAAAACTGGGACGGTGGAAATGCCCGGTCATCCTGACAATTCCATGTATGTGGGTTTTGCTCCGGCTGACAAACCGGAAGTGGCGATCGCCGTTATCGTTGAAGGTGGCGGATTTGGCTCTGTATCTGCCGCACCAATTGCTCAGGAAGTATTGCGAACCTATTTTCAAAAGCAAGGTTTTAAACCTACGAATAAGCCTTTCTAGTCATGAGTTAATTGTTGACTGTTGACTGTTCATATTTTGTTAAGTAGGGTGCGCGCTGCGCACCTTTTTGCTGTCAGTGCGATCACAAGTTTTCCGCTACCAATCGTCTCACTTCCAAGGTCGATAAATTCATCATTTGCGCCACCTGTTCCAGATTCATGCC
>JAJAYT010000142.1 GCA_026786085.1 Microcoleus sp. CAN_BIN18
CAAGCTTCTACGTGGTGCCGCAATGCCCAAACTTCAGAAGCAACTTTAAAGCGGTTTTGGCGACGGAAGCCTATTAATCAGGAAGTTTTTGTCAATATTTGCAAGGCTGTAGAAGTGGATAACTGGGAAGATATTGTTGATGATAATCCCCTGCGTCAGACAGATTCGAGAGCAGAGTTTTTTGCTTTAGATGATGCCTGGGTTGGTCGAAAAAACCTGATTGCTCAACTCTCAGAGAAAGTTCAGGGGTCGTGTCGCCTGTTAATTCTTCTGGGCATATCGGGAATTGGTAAAACGGCTTTAGCTGAAAGATTGGCGGTGGAGTTGCAAGACGACAGTCGTAAGTTTCATCAGGAGAATTTTGAAAACGAGAAACAAGCTTCCGATTTTGCTAGTATCGCGATTCGATGGTTGGAAAAGTGGGGAGAACGCATTACGCCAGATGACCGCAAAGATACACAGCATTTGCTGAATCGATTGGTCAAGCGATTGCGAGAAAATCGGTATTTGGTGGTGATAGATTCTCTGGAACTGATTTTAAAAGGAAATGAAGAAACAGGTTGGAATGGTTTTCAGGATGAGTTGTGGGCAAAATTTTTTGAAAGTGTTTTGGCAGTAGAATCTTGCCAAAGTCGGATCATCGTAACATCGCAGGATTTGCCAGAGCAAATTCCGGCCCGTTATAAAATTTTCTGGTATTGTCAAGAATTGAGGGGACTGACAGCATCAGAACAGTTAGACTTGTTCGAGAAAACGGGACTAGATGTTGAAATAGATTCACCAAACAAACTTTATTTAGAACGAATCGGGGCTGCTTATGAAGGGCATCCATTGGCTTTGCGGGTGATTGCTGGGGAAATTGGCAGTCAGCCTTTTTATGGCAACGTGGCGGGTTATTGGAATAAATACGGGCATGAAATTGAAGAAGTGGAGAAGGCAATTGAGGAAGCTAAAACCAAAGGAATAACCGCATCAGCAGATGACGACTGGCGACTGGATCGATACACTCGCGAACTGCGAAAAAATGTGCGATTCCGGCTGGAAAAGACGTTTGAGAGATTGAAAAAAGATGTTTTGAATGCTTATCGATTGCTTTGCGAAGCTTCTGTGTATCGCTGTAGAGTACCGGAGGAGTTTTGGCTGAGTCATTTGGAAGATTGGGATTGTGATGAGGAGAAGCAAGAGTTAGCTTTGGAGGCGTTGCGCGATCGCTTTTTGGTAGAAGAAGAATTAATTGACGATGAGATACACTTGCGACAACACAATTTAATTCGCAGCGTAGCATTAGAGCATTTAAAAAATTTGACAGTGAGGTAGTGGACAATATGAAGAGTGATTTTGCTGAATTTGATTTTAACAGTCAAAATGGTTTGGATGTTGACATCACGCCACCGGGAGAGTGGATGCTGGCTAATCTGGGAATTGATCTAGCAGCACCGGAGTTTAGGGAACTGCCCCCTTGTAAACGCGCTCAGTACAGAGCGGTTAAAAATTGGCTGACGATGTGCAAAGTGAAGCGGGATGCTTCCCATCTAGAGAAAGTTAAAGGATTTTTGGAAGCGTTTCACCATCTTTGCGAAGTCGAAGACTGGGAAAAAGCAAGTCAAATCCTTTTTACTTCTTTAGAAACACCAACAAATCAAACTTTGCACAATCAACTGGGCAATTGGGGATACTATTTAGAACAAATTAAAATTTATAGCAGGATTTTACATAAGTTGCCAACTATAAATAATCTTAGTTTTTTAAATGGTTTGGGTAATGCTTATCTATCTTTAGGAAACTCTGAAATAGCGTTTGAATACTATAACCAAGCCTTCATTATTGCAAAAAAAACTCAAGATCGCCGTCTAGAAGGCGTAGTTTTGGGAAATTTAGGAAATACCTACTTATCTCAAAGAAAGTTTTCCAAAACAATAAATTGCTACCAAGAGAGTTTAGTAATTGCACGGGAAATCCAAGACCGTCGTATGGAAGGCTCGGCACTGACAAATTTAGGCAATTTTTACCGCAGCCAGGGTAACTATACTCAAGCAATAGAGTATTTAAAGCAAAGTTTACTCATCGCACAAGAAATTTCCGATCGCCAACTTGAAGCAGCAGCATTAGGAGGCTTAGGTGTGGTTTATCGCTGTCGTAAAGAATATGTTAAAGCTATGCAATACCAGCAGTATAGCTTAAATATTATGAAGGAGATTCAAGACTCTAAAGGTATAGAAAAATCTTTCATGAATGTGGGTGCAGTTTACCGCCGTCTCAAAGATTATACCAATGCACTTAACAGTCACCAGCAGCATTTATCACTAGCAAATCAAATACAAGATCCGTTGGGTAAGAGACAAGCACTAGCAGATTTGGGATGGATTTATTACCTACAAGAAAATTACGCTCTAGCAATTGACTTTTACCAACAAAGTTTAAGCATTGCACGACAAATAAAAGGTGACATTGAAGGAGAGTTTTTGGCGTTGTTTGGTCTGGGAACAACTTATATAGCTTCAAAAGATTATGTCAAAGCAATTGAATGCTATCAGCACGCTTTACCAATTGTGGGACAGCTTGGCAACCAAAGACAAAAAGGAGAAATAGGTGTATTATTGGCTATTGCAGAAGCTTATAAGGAAATAAAAAGCTATCATAAGGCTATAGAGTATTATCAGCTAATATTAATTCTTCTAACTGAGTTCAATAACAGTGAAGCTGAAATATTAGCTCTGGTTGGTGTGGGGGGTATTTACTCCAAGCAAAAAGAGTACATAAAAGCAAACAATTGTTACGAGCAGATGTTATCAGTCGCACAACAAACTGGCGATCGTCAAATCGAAACAGTAGCATTTGCTCGCTTGGGTTCTAACCATAAAAAACTGCAAGACAAAACCAAAGCTATTGAATTTTATAAGCAAGCTTTACCACTAGCAAAAGAATTAGGACAACGCGAAAGACAGATAGCAATATTGATTGATTTAGTATTAATTCATGGCGAGCAAGAAAACTATAGCCAGCTATGGGATGCTTTAGTTCAACTTAGTTTTACCCACTGGTTAGTTATACCTTCGATAATTTTATTGTCAATAATCATGATGGTAGGTGGTACAGTATATGCTCTCATATCACTTATAATATTTCTGGGAATTGTCAGTGTTTTTAGCATTATTTTTATCATTATACTTGTTAATTTTTTACAAAAAAGCTCTATCACTTCCCTTAAAACAAAGTGATAATTGCCGTATTAGGAGTCTCACTTAAAGCTGCGATCGCACCATAGTTTTCTCTTAGCATTCTCTCTATATCCCCTGTTGAACAATTTCCGCGACGTATCCAAATTACCTTTGGGGGAAATCCCAACAATAGACTCAATTCACTAAAATCCGCATCCTTGGTAACAATAATATAGTCATGCTGACGAGCATAATCCCAAACCTCGCGATCTGGTATAGTAGCTAATCCAATCCCATCAACATGAACTGAACCAGGGTAGATATCTGCGAGGCGATCGACAAGACGAGGAGAGAGATTTTGGTCAAACAAAAGTAGTCTCATGGCCCAACAACTAACATCAACCGTTCCCGTTTAGCCGCGAAACTCAAACAAGCTAAAATATCCTGTTGAGTGAGATAAGGAAAATCATCTAGGATTTCTTGATAACTCATACCAGACGCGAGATATTCCAGCACGTCATAGACTGTAATTCTCATGCCTCGAATACAAGGTTTACCACCTCGCTTACCCGGTTCTATGGTTATGATGTTAGCGATTTCTTGGTCTGACATGGCTATCTCGTGTTAGTTTCTATTTTTAATTCTAGCCTAGTAAAGGGATATCTATCGCCCTGTATCTTGTCTTTTTGGCGATCGCTCACAAACCTAAAATCACACCTAGGGCTACTGCCAGCCCATTCATATAATTTTCATCTAAATGACCGATTACCCTAATAATCCTAGATTTGTCGATAACTCGAATCTGTTCGCAAAGTATTACTGAATCTTGATTTAAACCCCCAACTCCAGATGGAACAAATACATGAGAAGGTAAAAGAGCACGACGAATTTTCGTAGTAAATGGTGCAATAATAGTATGAGGACTTACTGCATTAGCGCGATCGATCTGTAAGATGACAACAGGTCTTATACCAGCTTGCTCTGTACCAACTACCGGATTAAGATCGCATAACACGACATCTCCTCTCGTATATGTTGGATTTACAGATGAAGCTGTTACCATTGAATTTCTCCACAGGCTAACTTTTCTTCGTAGGCTTCTAAATTATTTAAATAGTCAGAAAAGTCTGATTCAGTAAGCTGTGGCAATTCACTGTTGTATTTGAGAAGCAAAAAGTCTATGAAATCATTAACTTCTTGAACAAGCGACTCCGGTAGTTGGCTAATTTTAGAAATAGTTAGATCGTAAACTGTCATGTTTTTTCCCTGTATATCTCATTTACTTATTTCTAGTATAGCCGAGGAAGCAGTTTCTTAAATCCAGAACTCACAGAGATTCATTAAGCTGTTTTTGTTCTCCTTCCGGCTGCACTTGCTTCTGCAAACTAATTTTATCGCCCACTTCATACCCTGAATTAAAGCCAGCCTCGCTGCTGACTTGAGAATCTGTCCTCGTTTTGATTTTAACCCCTCTGCCCTCTAAATAATCGTCGATCGCCTGTTGATTCTTCTCAAACATCGATCGCACTACAATACCTGGAGTAGCCGCCGTATCAACCGAACCCGGAATCCCTGACTCTTCCATCTCCTGCTTTTGTTCCAGCAGCCTTTGCCGCAACCTGGTGGCGCAGCCAACCCGAAAAGCATTCAGATAAGCCAATCCCCGGCCACTTCCCTTGCGGTATTTCGCCCGTTTCTCGATCGCCGAACTCAAATACTCGTAAAGGTGCTTGCAAACAATCAGATTTGTAGAGCTTCCCACCAAAAACATACTACCAGTATAAGTGTTCCGCATACCAGTACAACCGTTAGCTTCGGCAATTCCTGACAGCAGCATCATTTTCCAAGTGACAAATTTGGATGTTGTTTCAACTGAGTTTTCGTCAATCTCTTCTTGGTGATTTGGCCCTAAATCGGCGAGGCTGAGATTGTACTGCGCCAGTAAAACCGAAGCTTTTTCGGCCGCCGCCGTCGATTCATTTTCATTGGATGAGGTGGCGAGGGCTAGGAGTTTTTTGATTTTTTCGACAATACTTGTGTCTGCCATTGTTCGATGGGTTGTGGGTGAGGGTAGGCGGTGGTATGGATTTGGGGATATTTGTATTTTACTGGAGTTTGGAATGTGCGATCGTTCTTTTAGGATTTTTTTGAACCGCAGAGGGCGCAGAGGGCGCAGAGGAAGAGAGAATAGAAAGAAGTTTGCAACTTATGGGTGGATTGGCCTACTATTCGAGGACTTCCAGGACTGATTTGGGCGCCAATTTATCTTTAAACCAGACGATTTTTGCAGGAACATCTTGGATATTCACCCCAGCTTTTTCTAAATTTAGTCGTTCGGAAACAGCTAAAATTAAGTTTTCACATCCAGATTTATGTACTTGTGCAAATTTCTTTTGTAAATACTCCGGCCGCCAATAACCGACTATTTCTAATATAAACACTCGTCCGTCGGGATGCACTAACCGAAAGTCGGGAATCATGACGCTTCCGGGAATTGGAATTAAGTCAACTTCTCGTTCGAGTTTCCACTCGGTTTTTAAGCTATCCCACCTGCCAGCAAATGCTGCTTCTAACATACTATCATAGGGTTTGCCTGGGGGATAGTGGCTGACTAAACCGCAGTCGGAATTTAGGGTGAATTTACCTGTTTTCAAAACGCCGCTAAAGGCATCTTTGGTTTGCAGGGTTGAGTGCATACTCCACTTGGTAACGTGTAGGAGTGCGGGCAGCATTTTGGCGAGGGCTAAGCCGTAGCGCGTGCTGGGTTTGAATAAGCTTGTGGGGCCGTCTATTGTGAGGGTAAAGCCGTGGTCTGCATCGCCTTCGATGTAGGTCATTAATTGAAATAGTTTTAAATACCTAAATAGGAGTTTGTATTCTCCTGGATCGTTGCGGTGGGCGGTTAATTGGACTTGACTTGCTCGGTAAAATATGCCTTGGACTTGGGAAAGGTTGTATTTGTGAAGCAAGTTTTCGGGTGTTGGTGCGTCAAATTCGGTGAGGATTTTGTTTTCGTTTAAATCGGCGTATAAACCTGTTTTGATTTCGTGGGTAAAAACTTCTCTGTTTAAGTCTTGGCTGAGCTCTGTGGCTACGGTTTCGAGGGTTATTTGGGTGGATTGTGGGCTGGGAATCGATCGCGCGGACAATGCAAAAACCCGCTGTCTCAAGTCTGAGGGTTCTAGGGGGCTGACGACTTCCAAGGTGCAGAAACCGCCTTTGAGGAGGTGCGCTAATCCCCGTTTCAGCCGATAGTCGGGGCTGTCGCCTTCTAATTCTAGCAAGCGTCCGTCGAGTTCGCCTTGGGTTTTGCCGATCGACTCTTGGAAACAGTCGATCGTTTCGGTAGCTGCATCTAGGTTTTTCGCATCTATCTTGAGGCGTAATGGGATGATTGATTCGCCGTTTTGACGGTGGCTTAGTAAATCAGTTGGTAACATTTTTTAATAGTTTTATTTTTAATGAACCGCGAAGGCGCGAAGGGCGCGAAGGGAAGAAAGAAGGAAGAATTTAGGCTTGTTACCAGGGAATGTCATCATCATCGCCCCATTTTGCGGGTGTTTCTGCGGCTTTTTTTGTTGTCTCTCGGTTAACTCCGTAAATGGGTGTTGGTTTGACTGTTTCTAATTTCGGATATTCAGTTGGTGGCGGTTCTATTTGTGTTTTTGGTTGGGGTTTGTGAACTTGCATTCCGCCTCTGCGACGCTGGGATGTTCTTTCTTCGCTAGTGTCTTCGGTGACGACTTCGTAGAGAATTGCTAGTTTGTTTACATCGCTGCTTTTGCGGAGAACTCTACCTAATCTCTGGATGTATTCGCGTTCGCTTCCGGTACCTGACAGTATAATAGCAATTCTCGCGTCGGGTACGTCAACTCCTTCGTTGAGAACATGAGATGCGACGAGGGTTTTGTATTCGCCACTGCGAAATTTATCGAGGATTTCGTGTCTTTCTTTGACTGGGGTTTGGTGGGTGATTGTGGGGATGAGAAATTCTTGGGAAATTCGGTAAACTGTGGCGTTGTCTCCGGTGAAGATTAAGGTGCGCTGGGGAGAGTGTTCTGCTAATATTTGAGCTAGGATTCTCAGTTTGCCTTCGGTACAAAGGGCGATTTCTTTGGCTTGGCGGTGGGCTAGCATGGCGCGCCTTCCTAATGGCGATCGCGCGCTTGCCATGATAAAATGTTTCCATCCTTCGAGGCTGGATATTTTGATGTTAGACTGTTTTAAGAAGTCGTTGCGAATGTTCATGAATTCGCTGTAGCGATCGGTTTCTTCTTTTGACAGTTTGACCATGATTTGAACTATTTTATGGTCGGCTAAGGCATCGCCTGCTAAATCTTCTGGTCTTTTGCTATATACTGTCGGGCCGACGAGGAAATGTAAATCGCTGTGGCGGCCGTCTGTGCGATCGGGTGTTGCTGTCAATCCCAGTCGATAAGGGGCGATCGCATATTCGGATATTACTCGATAAAAGTCCGTTGGTAAATGGTGGCATTCGTCAAACACCAGCAAGCCGTATTTATTCCCCAAGGTTTCTGCATGAATACTTGCGCTGTCGTAGGTTGCGACTAAAATCGGCGTTTTGTCCCGCGAACCTCCGCCCAATAATCCGATTTCGATGTCGGGAAATGCTGCTTTTAAATTAGCATACCACTGGTGCATTAAATCGAGAGTTGGTACTACAATTAATGTACTGCGGCCTGTGACTTGCATCGCTAATTGTGCTACGTAAGTTTTGCCGGAAGCGGTGGGGAGGACTACTACTCCTTGGCTTCCTGCTTCTTGCCAAGCTGCGAGGGCTTCTTGTTGATGCAGGTAAGGCTGCATTTCGACGCTGGGCACGAGTTCGAGTAGTTCGTATCCCCTGGCTTCGTCGCTGAAGTGAATGCACTCTGCTTGAAGAGATTCTACCAGCGGGCGGTAGTGAATGGCTCGAATTCGGTATTTTTCGACGCGATCGTCCCATGTCGCAAAGTCCACCCAGTCTCTGCCTTTGGGCGGCGGGTGCAACAGGAGCGTTCCGCGATCGAATGTTAAGGTGGGTATACGTGGCATTTTTTAGATAGTCGGCGAGTTATGCCTGTTAAATTATAGGCGATCGATAAAATATATTGACAGCAGATTCTCTATAAGTTAGTTTTTTTTTAAGCCAATCAACAGAACCACAATATATTTTATACTGTTACGGGCTGTTGGTTGAGATTTTTACCATTTTTTAGAGCAGATAAGTTTGCCACACTGTCAAAAGTTTGTAGTAGGGACTTTAGTCCTTCCTGCTGAGTTGGTAAGAAAGGACTGAAGTCCTTACTACAAACCTGAAAAGAAAGGACTGAAGTCCTTACTACGAACCTGTTTTTAAAGACTTTCGCAATGCTCCAAGTTCACTTATTCTCAGAATAATATGTTTGACTTTATCAGATACAAACAAAATTTTTTAAACGCTACTCAGGGCTGGGATAACGAGAAATGGAGCAATTTTAATGATAATCCCTTCCTGATTTCTTCCCCAATCCTTCAACATTGTCACGTTAAGAATTGTCGCTTAGTTGAAAGTCGGGCAAAAATGTTGGAATATCTGCCCAAAAATAGTGTGGTTGCTGAGGTTGGGACGCAATACGGGCGCTTTGCCGAAAAAATTATTTCTATTGCAAAGCCCCACAAACTGCACCTCATAGATTATAGTTTTGACTTGTTTAAACAAGAGTTAAGTCAAAAAGAAAACAGTTTGTTAAGCAATGGGATACAAAAGGGAAATATCGAGCTTCATGAAGGAGATTCTTCGACAATTTTGAGCAGCTTTCCTGACGAATATTTCGACTGGATATATATCGATGCCGACCACGCCTATGAAGGTGTCTGCAAAGATATTCAGCAAGGTTATACTAAAGTGAAGCCCGACGGTATGATGGTCTTCAACGATTATACGAATTGGTCGGTATGCGAAATATTACCTTACGGTGTGGCGAAAGCAGTTAATGAGTTTTGTATGGCGAATGACTGGGAAATCGTATTTTTGGCGCTTCAGTTCCTAGGCTATCACGATATTGCGATCAAGAAAAACACTGGGGAAAAGGAGGTGCGCATTCAGTTGCAGGAGGCTAAGTCGGAATTGCAGAGTTCGCAAGCTCGGATGCAACAGCTTGGGTTAGAGTTAGAGCAGGCTAAAAGGGCGATCGACTTTATGGAAAATGATAAATTTTGGAAATTGCGATCGCAATGGCTGAAAATTAAACAAATATTCTCCTAGCCCCGCCCGATTGCCAAATCTAAAATCTCCAAGAGTATTGTCCCGGTGGGGCCAGTTTTTAGGTTAAATTCGATCGACATAAGCCTGAGATTTAGAGTATCACGTATGGAAATAGGCGTCCCCAAGGAAATCAAGGATTTGGAGTTTCGAGTTGGCCTGAGTCCAACGAGTGTCCGGGCTTGTTCGGACAAAGGCCACGCAGTTTTCGTCGAAACGAATGCTGGTACTGGGGCTGGTTTCGCCGACGAAGACTACGTTCAAGCAGGGGCTAAGATTGTCTTAAAGGCTTCAGATGTCTGGAATCGACAACTAATTGTTAAAGTTAAGGAACCACTGCCCGCTGAGTATCCGCTGATTCAAAAAGAGCAGTTGCTGTTTACATATTTGCACTTAGCAGCCGATCGCGCATTAACCGAGCACTTAATCAGCAGCGGAGTCCAAGCCATCGCCTACGAAACCGTCGAACTCCCCGACAGCAAATTGCCCCTGCTGGCGCCGATGAGTATTATTGCAGGGCGTTTGGCCGTGCAGTTCGGAGCTCGGTTTCTGGAACGGCAGCAAGGCGGCCGAGGAGTGCTTTTGGGGGGCGTACCGGGGGTAAGACCGGGCAAAGTTGTGATTTTGGGCGGCGGAATCGTCGGCACAGAAGCAGCCCGTATTGCTGTCGGAATGGGCGCTAGGGTGCAGATTTTGGATGTAAATGTCGATCGACTCGCTTATCTAGAAACTCTGTTCGGTTCCAGAGTAGAATACCTCTACAGCAGTCCTTTGCAAATTGAAGCAGTTATTCCCGATGCTGATTTGTTAATCGGTGCAGTTTTGGTGTTGGGCAAAAAAGCTCCGGTGCTCGTTTCTCGCGCATTTGTTGCGAAGATGCACCCAGGTTCTGTAATTGTTGACGTAGCCGTTGATCAAGGAGGCTGCGTAGAAACTTTGCGAGCAACTTCTCACACAAATCCTACTTATGTTGAGGAAGGAGTGTTGCATTACGGTGTCCCAAATATGCCCGGTGCCGTACCTTGGACTGCAACTCAAGCTTTGAATAACAGCACTTTGCCTTATGTTTTGCAGTTGGCAAATAGCGGGATTAAAGCTTTAGAAATTAATCCGAGTTTGGCGAAGGGATTGAACGTGCAGAATCACCGATTGGTGCATCCCGCCGTGCGCGAGGTTTTCCCCGATTTAGCCGATTAAATTGCCTGTTTTTGTAAGTAATTTGTCCCGCAGCTAAATAGAATTTAGCTGCGGGCAAGATGCCCACACCACAAGAAACTTGATGTGTTGTGGAATGGGCCGAAGAGCCCGTTCCTAAAGTGGAATGGGCCGAAGAGCCCGTTCCCAAAAAGTTGTGGAATGAGCCGAAGAGCCCGTTCCCAAAAAGTTGTGGAATGGGCCGAAGAGCCCGTTCCCAAAAAGTTGTGGAATGGGCCGAAGAGCCCGTTCCCAAAAAGTTGTGGAATGGGCCGAAGAGCCCGTTCCTAAAAATGATGCAAGATGTGAGTAGGGGCGGGCGGGTTTATATAATTTGTCGATACTTCTCAAATATCTCTGCGAACCCGCCCCTACAAAAATTCATCAGATACAATTCCTCATCAAACGGACATGATATTACTACTAACTTTGTAAGATTATGATGGTTGATAAATTTGGCAGATTTCATCGAGGTTGTTGGCTGCTGCTAGGCCAGATGCGATCGCCTGCAAAACACCAACATCAGAAATTGCCGAAATTTCATCAAGCAGCACCAATCCTCTCTCTCCAAACTTCAGTCTCAAACCGAGTTCGATCATCTGAATAAATGCTTGTTTAGTCCGTGCTTGTTCCTCCAGTAACTGAGCATCTTTTTGAGATAACTGAGCATCTTTTTGTCTCGCCAGTTCGTCGCCTGTAGGAATGGGAGCGCCACTAGGATAGCACCAGCGCAACCAAGTACCAGCGACATTTTCAAATTCACCTTGCCACAGAGTTAGTCCCAAACCGACTTCGGGAAACCAAGCATCAGTTTTCGGCACGTAAGATTGATTCTGCAATTCAAAGACTCGCAGCGTACTACCTCTCAACTCGCGTAGCGGATCGTACACGACATAATAAGGGATTCGCATTCGAGCGTAGTCGATTAACTTGCTACCCAATTCATTTCCCGGAGTTGGCGAAACAATTTCGATCGCAATTTCGGGAGGTTTGCCAAATTCCCAAAATAAATACGATCGCACTTGTCTTTCCCACCAATCCTCAGCACCAGTAATATTGATACTGAGAAAAACATCCGGGGCGACTCCAGGTTGACGCACGCTGCTGAACAAACCAACATTTGCCGCCGCAATAAAGGGAACAGTAATGCCCGTATCGCCACCACTATATAAAACCGTTGTCAGCAATCGCTGCTGTTTTTCGTTGATGAAGCTGTCCAAAGGAGTATCGTCTTCTAAAACTAAGTTGCTAATATCTGGCAACTGACTCGGATCGAGGGTTAATGGCTCAGACATAGGTAGTCGAGATGAGAACTATCTGCCACAACAATTTTAACATCATGGGCATGGGGCATTTATATGACTCGCATCGCCGAATTAAAATTTAATAGCAAAAAACACTTGACAAATTCGCGGAGATAGTGCACAGTAGTGATTCGTGACCGATGCGGAACTGGCGGAATTGGTAGACGCGCATGATTCAGGTTCATGTGGTGCAAGCCTTCCGGGTTCAAGTCCCGGGTTCCGCATTCCCAAGGCAGACAAAAGTTTGGGGTTAACCCGATACAGGCAATTAACCCCATTCACTCTGCTGAATTAAACAATGATTACAAGTATTCAAAATCCCCTAGTTAAAGAAGTCCGCAGGCTGCACAGCTCGAAGGGACGCAGGGATCAACAATTATTTTTACTCGAAGGGACGCATTTGCTGGAAGAAGCTTGCGCGGCCCAACACAAGCTAGCAACGGTTTGTTGCACTCCCGAATGGCTGGATCAGCACGATCGACTGTGGGAGCAAATTTGTAGTTTAGCCGATCGCACAGAATTAGTCAGTGCCAAAGTGTTACAGGCGATCGCCACCACAGTTCAACCCAACGGCATTATAGCCACCGCACCGCGCACCGCAAAACCGCCGGCAGAACTATCAACTTTAGGAATAGCCCTCGAAACAATCCAAGATCCCGGCAACTTAGGGGCGATCGTCCGCACGGCTGCGGCTGCTAATGCCGACGGTTTGCTGCTGAGCGCAGATAGCGCCGATTTAGACCATCCCAAGGTGCTACGCGCCTCCGCCGGAACTTGGTTTAAGCTGCCAATCACAGTCACTCCAGATTTAAACGCCGAAGTCTCCAGGTACAAAAATCGCGGGATGCAAATTTTAGCAACCGTCGCCGACGCAAGTTTAACTTATTGGGAAGTAGATTTGCGAGTGCCGACTCTGATAGTTTTGGGCAACGAAGGATCTGGGTTGTCAGCAGAATTGAGAAGTTTAGCCGATCGACAAATCCAAATCCCCCTAAATCGCAGCGTCGAATCTTTAAATGTGTCGATCGCCTCTGCCCTCATCCTGTACGAAGCTCAACGGCAAAGAAGTCATTAGTCATCAGTCATCAGTCATTAGTCATTAGTCATTAGTCATTAGTCATTAGCGCTCGCGTCCCCGCTCGCTTTCCGTCCAACGTCATTGGTCATTGGTGATTAGCGCTCGCGTCCCCGCTCGCTTTCCGTTATTAGTGTGCACTGCGCACCGGCCGATCTTGTAGGGTGCGCTCAAAAGCACCGAAAAATTCAACCGGTGTCGGCGCTATGGGTGTCACATTCAACCGGTGCGCAGTGCACACTAATAACGGAAAGCGAGCGGGGACGCGAGCGCTAATGACCAATGACCAATGACGTTGGACGGAAAGCGAGCGGGGACGCGAGCGCTAATGACTAATGACTAATGACTAATGACTAATGACTGATGACTGATGACTAATGA
>JAJAYT010000143.1 GCA_026786085.1 Microcoleus sp. CAN_BIN18
GCCTAGCTGGAGTTTAGCGCGTTTTGCCGGCTTAAATCAAGCACAGTCCCGTGCGATCGCATTTATTTATTTGCTCTATCCGGTGGTATTCAACATCAACTTATTTGATTTTCACCCGGAAGTAATCGCTTTACCCGCACTGTTAGCAGCAATTTTGGCAGCGCGCCTAAATAAACTGGTGTGGTTTTGTACCGCCATTCTGCTGGTGTTGAGTTGCAAGGCAGTTTTGTCTATAACCGTTGCTGCCATTGGTTTCTGGCTGTTTTTCTGCGAGAAAAAGCAACGGTTTGGGGCGATCGCACTTTTGCTTGGTGTAGCATGGTTTTTGATAGCCTCCCAGAAAATCATCCCCTACTTTAGCGGTAGCGAAGTCGCCGGAGTCGGGCGTTACAGCTACTTAGGCAAATCCGTCCTAGAAATCATCATCAACCTCATATTAAAACCCCAGCTAGTATTAGGAAAAATTCTGTCATTCGACACATTCAAATACTTATTTATCCTCACCTTACCCGTATTTTGGCTGCTACTACCATTCTCCCGCAAAATCAACCTCAAATATTTAACAGCCCTAATTCCTGCAATCCCTACCTTAATTATCAATATCCTCTCCGACTTGCCATTTCAACGCAGTTTAGCCTATCAGTATTCACTGCCGATAATACCATTTTTAATATTAGCAATCATCGCCAAAGCAGCAGCAATAAAAAATGCAGGTCAAGCTACATCGCTAAATTCAGAAAATATTCACTCACCTAAAACCGCAAATCTACAATTTAAAAACATCCAAATCCCGCAACTGTGGCTGGGAATGCAATTACCCAAAGAACTGATAATTTGGTCATTAATAATTTTCCTATTGCTGGGAGAATCCAAAGACTTTATTCTGTACGCAAATAGACTAGATACCTGGCAAGCAACACGAGAAGCAATCGCCCAAGTTCAACCGCAAAGCAGTATTTTAACAGATAATAGACTTGCCCCTCACTTTGCCCACCGCCCCATAGTAAAATTACTTTCACAAATTGCACCCCAAACAAATTTAGCTGAATTTAAATACATATTATTAAACCTGCGCCATCCCTGGCCCGATACTGAAAAAATTGGTAACACCTTAGCAACTCAACTTAAAAACAATCCCACTTTTCAATTAACTTATCAAAAAAACGAAGTTCTACTATTTAAACGCATCGCCGATTAAACGAATAAAATGCTAACTTTACAATCTCCAAAATCCCATCCAGTATTTTTAATGATTGTCGTGACAACGATAGTCTTATTTACCGCCAGCAGCGCGCGCCACGCTTTGTTTCATTCCACCGGATATGACTTAGCCATTTTTGACCAAGCAATTTACTTGATTTCTCAAAATCAAACCCCATTTTCATCATTAATGGGAATTAATATTTTAGGTGATCATACGGCGTTTATTTTCTATCCGCTAGCTTTACTTTACAAAATATATCCCGATGTGCACTGGTTGTTATTCGTGCAAGCTTTTGCCCTAGCTTTAGGTGCTTGGCCTAGTTGGAGTTTAGCACGTCAAGCGGGATTAAATGAACCAAGGGCGATCGCACTTGCAGCAGTCTATCTGCTTTATCCCGTAGTATTTAACGTCAATCTGTTCGACTTCCACCCAGAAGTAATTGCCTTACCCGCAATTTTAGCAGCAATCCTAGCCGCCAGACTCAATCAAACATTGTGGTTTTGTGCAGCCATCCTCTTAATTTTAAGCTGCAAAGCCGTGCTATCTTTGACAGTTTTGATGATGGGTGTTTGGCTATTTTTCTTTGAAAAAAACCGCAAGTGCGGACTCATCGCTATATTTCTCGGTGCAGCTTGGTTTTTGATAGCCACTCAAGCAATCGTACCATATTTTAATCAAGGCAAACAACACGCAGGTGTCGGGCGATATCAATATTTAGGAAACTCGGTTTTGGAAATTGCGATTAATTTAATTGTCAAACCTCATCTAGTAGCAAGCCGAATTTTTTCGACTGATACTTTGGGATATTTGATTTTGTTATTTTTGCCTGTAATCTGGTGGATTTCCCCGCGCCAACTGTCGCCATTAATTAGTGCTTTACCCATGCTATTCATGAATATTCTCTCTGATATTGAAGCTCAGCGAGATTTGATTCATCAATATTCTGTGCCGATATTTCCGTTTTTATTAACTGCGGTAATTTTCACGGTAGCAGATAGACAGAAAAGAGGCAAGAATTTTTGGAAAAATGCAGGTAACTATGTGTGGAATCGCCGCAACTGGATGCCGCGAATTTGGCAGCCAGTATCGAAACATATTTCTATTAAATCTGTTAAACATATCTGGATTCGCCGCCTTGGGATTCGCCGCAGTTGGAGGTGGGGAAAATTGCTGTTTTCCAATTTGTCAAAATTGTTGATTTTATGGTCGCTTTTGAGTTTCTTGATTTTAGCAAAGTATGGGTATTTTGGGACAATTTATTTAGAGTCTCTTGATACTTGGCAAGCGACGCGACAGGCAATTAACAGAGTGCAAACTAAAGGTAATGTTTTAACAGATAATTCCCTAGCAACTCATCTCGCTCACCGTTCAACAATTAAATTGCTGCACCAAGTTGCCAACGGACAAAGTTTAAATGAATTTGAGTATGTATTGCTAAATCTTCGCCATCCTTGGCACGATACTGCTGATACTGCTGTGAGTGTAGCCGCTCAACTTAAACAATCTCCTGAGTTTAAGATAAGCTATCAGCAAGATGATGTTTGGTTATTTCAGAAAATCCGCCCAAAAATAGGTAGCAATGAATAAATTAAACTATTTTAAACATCTAAAATATTATCCTCTAATTTGGCAAATCGCCCTTTTCGCCCTAATATTTTTTCTATGCAGCAGTGCACGCCATACCCTGTTTGAATCCAACGCCTTTGAACTCGGAATTTACGACCAAGTAGCATATCTAATCAGTCAAGGACAAACGCCGTTTTCCTCATTTCTCGAAATTCACCACATGGGAAATCACGCTGCTGGGGTGATGTATCCCGTGGCTTTGCTTTACAAAATATATCCCGATGTTCATTGGCTGTTGTTAGTGCAAGCCGTAGCTCTATCATCCGGTGCTTTGCCAGTTTG
Organism: Microcoleus sp. CAN_BIN18; assembly: GCA_026786085.1. GTDB lineage: Bacteria > Cyanobacteriota > Cyanobacteriia > Cyanobacteriales > Microcoleaceae > Microcoleus. Next base: position 3,113 of record JAJAYT010000143.1, read on the forward strand.
GAGTTTGGCCAGTCAAGCTGGATTAAAGAATAGTATAGCTTGGGCGATCGCCTGTATCTACCTTTTCTACCCCCTAGTCTTCAATGTCAACCTCTTCGACTTCCACCCAGAAGTAATTGCCTTACCCGCACTCCTAGCAGCAATCCTAGCCGCGCGGCTGAATAAAACCCTGTGGTTTTGCGCTGCCATCGTCTTAGTTTTGAGCTGCAAAGCCGTGTTATCTTTAACTGTAGCCGCGATGGGATTGTGGCTGTTGTGTTTCGACAAAAAACGCAATTGCGGACTGATAGCTTTATTTCTCGGCGTGGGTTGGTTCCTGGTAGTTACTCAGGGAGTTATACCGTATTTCAATCAGGGAAGAGAACACGCGGGAATCGGGCGATATCAATATTTAGGAAACTCGGTTTTAGAAATAGCTGTTAATTTAATCTTGAAACCAAATCTGATTTTAGGGCGGATTTTTTCTGGTGATACTTTTGAATATTTAGCCTTATTAGTATTGCCTGTAGTTTGGTGGCTTTCGCCGCGCCACTTGACACCTTTAATTAGTGCTGTACCGACGTTGGCGATGAATATTCTTTCGGATATCCCCGCTCAGCGAGATTTGATTCATCAATATTCTGTGCCGATATTGCCATTTTTGTTGATTGCCGTAATTTCCAGTTTAGCAGACAGGAATCAGCCCAAAGAAACAACAATCTTTGATAAGTTGCGACTTCCTAATTATCCATTACCTAGATTGATTGTAATTTGGTCATTGATTGGTTTCTTAGCTTTAGCGAAATACGGCTATTTCTGGACTATTTATGTAGATTCCCTCGATACCTTGCCGGCTAGCAGAGAAGCAATTGCTCTCGTTAACACAAAAGGCAGTGTGTTAACAACTTCTCACATGGCTCCGCACTTAACGCACCGCCCTGTAGTACGCTTAACTCAGGCTCAGACGCCTCCTGCAAATCTCGCAGAATTTGAGTATGTCTTGCTGAATCTGAGGTATCCTGGCTGGATGAGCGATCGAGCTTTTGTCGAAAACCTCATAACTCAACTCAGAAATAACCCTCAATTTCAACTAAAATATCAGCGAGATGACATATATCTATTTGCTAAAAATCTACGCTCATCGTAGGGTGCGCAATGCGCACCATCCGCTCATAGATAATGCGCACTTTACGCTTAGTCAACCGGTGCGCACTGCGCACCCTACAAATTCAACCGGTGCGCACTGCGCACCTACAAATTTAACTTTTGTGGGGTGGGCTTTGAGCAGCGCCCAAAATATACAATTTAAATGTGGAACAGCTTATTAATCTTCCACTTTCAAAGCCCTTCTTGCCAACTTCACGTAAGTTTTCACAGTTTCATAAGGCATTTCCAAATCAGCAGCAATATCAAACAAAGATTCCCCCAATTCCCGGCGCGCCAAAATCGTCGCCCAAGTTTCAGCAATTTCAGCAGCGCGACTCCCGCCCGTACGCTTTCTGTGCGCCATAAACTTCTCTGTCAATTCATCTATTCGCGCTGCCAATATACTTTGGATCGACACTTCCGGTAGCGCTTCTGTCAACCACTGCGATCGCGTTTGTCCCAATCCAAAAGTTGTTTTGTGGCCCGTGCCGCAGTAAGGTGCTAATCGCCCCAAGGCATAAAATAATTGTACAAAATCTGGGCGTAATGTGGCCGATCGCCCTAGCCCAAATTCCACAGCCCCAGTAAATCCCGTTACCATGCCTTTTTTGCCTGCTGCTACCTTTTGCGATTCCAATTTGTGGCGGCTGATCATTACATTTTCATCAATCCAACTCAAAAAATCGGCTTGATCAAAACTCACCCCCGAAAAGTTATTCCAGCGGCGCAAATAGCTGTGAAAAACATTTTCTGGAACTGGTAGAGGGAAGTGATGCCCTTTCCGGCGAAAGCTTGTAGGACTCACAAAACTAAGTTTTATGTTTGGTGATAATGACGGTTCTGCTGTTAGTAATTGCTGGTAAGTTGTGGGAGCAAAAGTAATATCCCAAGAGCGAATTAGCAGTGGAGCATTTCGCAAATCTATCTCTTGGGGCAAATTTTGCAACCACTGACTCAGCCATTGCACTACTGGCTTTGAAAGTCCTGTGACATACCAGCGATAAATTCGATCGCCCAAAAGC
>JAJAYT010000144.1 GCA_026786085.1 Microcoleus sp. CAN_BIN18
CACTGGAACAGTGTTGCAAGCCTAACAAGCCCCTATAACATTGGCGAAGCGAACATTACCCCGCAAGGGAGGCCCAACAAAGGCAACCATTATGCGTACAGGATTGTGAAGCTTGAAATGGTAATTGTCCCGTTGAGAGTACATTACAAAAGTACACCTAGCCAAGCAATCCCAAGGCGGTGATGGAAAGATTCAAGGCGGTTGAAACCGCTGGGTCGTTTTCCTCTCAGGTCTAAAGACTCTGAGTTTCCCACTTACCGAGTTTTTTTATGAGTCAGACGATCCCAGAACTCCAAACAGAAGTCCGCGCGCTGCAAGCAGAAGTTGCCACCCTGCAAGAGTCGCGGGAAAAGCTTCGCATACAGCGCTCAGAGTGCCGAGTCGCAGTCAGTTTTCCGAAAAATAATACTCCAGAAGCCATTGCCGAGTTCCACCAGCAAAATGCTGCTTTTGGGGAACAGTGGTTGCAGCAAATCCAGGAAATTGACCGAGAAACTCAAATTATTGAAAAGCAACTGCAACAAAAACAGGCGGTACTCGATTACAAACAAGGTGAACTAGACAAATTGCTAGCCGGACAGCACTGGCAAGAAGTAGAAAACAACGTTCAAACCGGAGAAAAGCGCTTGCAAGTACAAGCTCGCAGAATCAATCAAGCAGCAGCGCAGCTAGAGGCAGAAATCCAATCTTTAAAAGCACTGTACGACGAACTCAATCCCAGTTATTCTGAGTGGTTTGAACAACCAACTGAAATAGTTGATTTCTTTGCAAAAACTATTCCTTATGCTTTTCCCGGTAGTAGCGGGTTGATATTGGGGAATAAGGAGATTGAGTGGGAGAAAAAGTAGTTGTAACTCGAATAACTTAATCAGAAAGACAGTTTGCGATCGCACACACTATAGGGTGCGCCCTAGCCACCTTAGCCCTGTCTGGCGTGTATGCTGAGCTTGGATAAAAGCCTCTCAAATACTTAAAATATCGTAGTTTGTAGGGTGCGCAATGCGCACCGCCTCATCTTGTAGGATGCGTCAAAAAGCATTGAAAAAGTCAACCAGTACGTATTTAGATAGGTATCAAAGTCAATCGGTGCGCAGTGCACACCCTACAAATTACTAATGTTAAAAGTTTTGAGTTTCATTTTTTGAAACAGGTTTATTTTTGACTCCGATGTCAATATAAAATATAACAGTCTAAAATCTCAAATAAACTTACTGATGAAACAATTGATTTGGATAGCGTTATTTATTCTGGTTGCGGTGGCCGCTGTGGGTTGGAGTTCTGACTCGTGGCAGCGGTTTTCGGCGGTACCGGAAGTTTCGATCGATCGCAAAATCAACATTTCCCAAAACCAGTCTCCCTCACCGCTTCCTGCTGTAAAAAATGCAGTCGATCTGCCTCAAATTGACCCATCCCGGTTATGGAAACACGTCGAAATCTTAGCAGGAGAACGCGAGGGAGAACGATCGCGCTCTTTGACGAGAGACTACATTTCCCAACAACTCCAAACATTAGGATTTTCCCCACAATTGCAGCCATTTGATGGAGGAATCAACGTCTTCGCCGAGAGAAAAGGTACTGACTCAACAACTGGTGCAATTCTCGTTGCAGCACACTACGATACTGTACCACAATCGCCCGGTGCTGACGACAATGCGACGGGAGTTGCGGCAGTTTTAGAAGTAGCAAGATTGCTGGGCTCTCGTCCTACGCCTCGGACATTGCAAGTGGCATTTTTCGACCGGGAAGAAATCGGACTTTTAGGCAGTTTAGCATTCGCGGGTAGCGCGGCGCGGTTAAAAAATTTGCAGGGTGCGATCGTCCTAGATATGATCGGTTATGCTTGTCGCACGCCTGGGTGCCAGCAATATCCCGAAGGGTTGACGGCGCAACCTTTTCTAGAAGCATCGGGGGTGACTTCTCCCGATAAAGGTGAATTTATCGCTGTGGTTGGGGATGCGGAACATCCGCTGCTGTTGAAAACTTTTGCGGAGTCGGGAAACGCCGATTTACCAGCAGTGGTGGCGCTACCGGTTCCCCTGAAAGGGTTGCTGACTCCCGATGTTTTGCGCAGCGACCACGCCCCTTTCTGGTATAAAGGAGTTGGTGCTGTGTTGGTGACGGATACGGCAAATTTGCGATCGCCCCACTATCACCAATCTACCGATACTCTCGCAAATATCGATCGACCTTTTTTCACCGGTTCTGCTCAAATTGTGGTCAATGCTGCTGCTAAATTATTGGAATTTCGGTAATCTATCGTGAGGTGAGGTGCTTAGGTTGCACCCTACGATCGGATGTTTTGCATAAGTTATAAAATAAATAAATGGATTGTCACCCTACTTTTGATATGCTGAAAAAGTGAGTGCAAAAACCGCAATTATTTAGTATGACAGGCAATATAGGACAACCGACAGCTTTAACCGATCGACCTTATTTAGTATTAAGCAGTCAAGGGCAAGTTTTACAGTTAGAGTTAAAACAGCCGCAGCACGTCTTGGGGCGCGATCGTACTCGTGCAGATTTAACGCTTCCCGAAGCTTGGCGCGTGGTTTCCAGCGTTCATGCTGTTTTGCGCCAAAAAGGTGATAATTATTGGATTTACGACGGTGATGGGCAGAAACCGAGCACTAATGGCTTATTTGTCGATCGGACTCGCATCACTCCCAACGACGGTTATCGTCTGCAAAACGGTACAGAAATTAAAATCGGTCAAGACCCAAAAAATCAAGTTTTGGTGACTTATTTTAATCCGACTGGAAATCAAGTTGCTTTACTCAAAAAGCAGTCAATTCCTCTCAAGAATCGATCGGTTTTGTTGGGTCGCGATCCAAACGCTTCCCTGCAATTAGATGCGCCGCTGGTTTCGAGACGCCACGCGACAATCGACCAAGACAGTCGCGGTAATTATATTTTGACTGACCACAGCGTTAACGGGGTGTTTGTTAACGGTCAGCGAGTCACAAATTCGGTAAAATTGTCCGAAGGAGATGCAATTCGGATCGGCCCATTTACTCTAACTTACCTCAGCGGTATGTTGGAGATGCAAGACCGAGGCACTCAAATTCGCTTGGATGCTGACTCGTTGGTGATTCCGAAGCGTTTGGATCGGATCACTTTAGCGATCGAACCTGGGCAATTTGTAGCTTTAGTCGGCGGTAGTGGTGCCGGAAAATCTACTTTAATGCGGACGCTTTTAGGCATTGAAAAAACTACTAACGGCGCTGTGTTTCTCAATGGCGACAACCTGCGCCAAAACTTCAATATTTACCGCAATCAAATCGGTTATGTGCCTCAAGATGATATTGTACACGCAGATTTGACAGTAGAAGAAGTCTTGAGTTATGCAGCTAAATTGCGCTTACCTCCCGATACAGATGTCAAGCAAGTAGTCACAAAAACTTTAGAAGATATTGAAATGTCTCACCGCCGTACTGCTTTTGTAAAACAGCTTAGCGGCGGACAGCGGAAGCGAGTTAGTATCGGAGTCGAACTGTTAGCAGATCCGAAACTTTTCTTTTTAGATGAACCGACTTCGGGACTCGATCCGGGTTTGGATAAGAAGATGATGCAACTGCTGCGAAAGTTGGCAAGTCAAGGTCGGACGGTGATTTTGGTGACTCACGCAACGGCGAATATCACGATGTGCGATCGTATCGTGTTTATGGGTCGCGGCGGACGCCTCTGTTACTTCGGCCCGCCTGCGGAAGCGCTCGATTTTTTCGATGTCAGAACTGACGATTTTGCCGATATTTACAACGAATTAGAAACAGGAGAAACCAACGTTCAAAGCTGGGCAGAAAAATTCAGTAAATCTCCATACTATCAGCGCTATATTGTCAACCATTTTACCACTGGCAACGCCAACGGGCAAAAACCTGTTGCGCCTAAGCCACAATCTGTATCTTTTTTCAAGCAACTTGTGCTACTGTCTCAGCGCTATTTTCAGCTTATTTCTCGCGACTTAGTTAACTTAGGCTTAGCTCTTTTAACAGCGCCGATCGGCATTAGTTTGCTGCGGCTTGCTGTCCGAGATCAAGACCCGTTAATTGGTGCACCAGAGGCAAGTTTAGCACCTTTAGCGATGCGAGTTTTATTTGTATTCACCTGTGCAGCGATTTGGGTAGGACTGGCAACATCTCTGCAAGAAATCGTCAAAGAATCGGCTATTTATCTACGGGAACGTTTGGTAAATTTAGGATTGTTCGCTTATCTGGGTTCAAAATTTTTCATCCTTTCGGGGTTGGCAGTATTGCAAACTATCTTGATGGTAGGAGTAATTTTGATTGCTTTTAAAGACCCAGAACCAAGTTTGATCTCCTGGACTGTGGGAGTCAATATTACGACTTTTCTCACTTTGATGAGTTGTCTCAGTCTCGGATTGGTCGTTTCGGCGATCGTCAAAAATGGCTCTCAAGCTAATAGCGCTTTACCTTTATTATTGCTACCTCAGATTATCTTTTCGGGGGTTTTGTTTAAGATGGAAGGTGTGGCGAGCAAGTTTTCTTGGCTGACATTAAGTCGCTGGTCTGTGGGTGCTTACGGCTCTTTGGTTAATGTGAATGCGATGGTTCCCGCACCTACTACATTGCCCGACGGGAGTACGCTTCCTCAGCCGTTTGAGGCTACTGCTGTTTACGATGCAACCTGGGAGAATTTGAGTTTAAATTGGGCAATTTTGTGCGTGCATATTTGGGTTTATTTGATGTTGACCCTGTGGTTGCAGAAGCGGAAAGATATTTTATGAATTATTGGCTGATGAAGTCGGAACCGGATGTTTACAGTATTGCAAATTTGAAATTTGATAAAATTTCCATTTGGGATGGTGTTCGCAATTATCAAGCTCGCAATTTTATGCGAAAAATGAGTCTGGGAGATTTAGTATTTTTTTACCATTCCAATACTAAAGTACCGGGAATTGTCGGATTGATGCGTGTCGTTGAAACTCATGTTGCTGACCCGACTCAGTTCGATCTAAATAGCGAATATTATGATGCTAAATCAGCGTTTGATGCACCTCGCTGGCAAACTGTGAAAGTCGAGTTTGTTGAGGAATTCGCTAAATTAATATCTTTGGATGAACTGAAACAAAAGTTTAGTGCTGATGAGATTTTGGTTGTCAGAAAAGGTAATCGGTTATCGGTGATGCCGATATCTGAAGGTGCGGTAGAGAAGATTTTGAAGATGAGATAATCTGCATTTGTGGCACAGGCCCTCCTAGCCTGTGCTACAAATATTTACAATTTCCTACAAACTGGCCGCACAAACTGCGGCTCCAATTAACCCTACATGATCGTTCAAAACCAATCGAACTGGTATCATTTCTAATAGCGAATCCATCCGCCCTTTGTGGATGAAAGCGCGCATAAAACTGCCTTCTTGAATCAGTGGCAAAATTTTAGCAGCAATGCCACCTGCTATGTACAAACCGCCGTAAGGTAAAAGTGACACAGCCATATTTCCCGCCACAGCGCCGTAAGCTTCTACAAACATTTGCATTGTTTGTTCGGAAAGCCGATCGCACTTTTCCATAGCTGCTTTGGCAATTGTCGCCCCCGGATCGACAGTCTTCTCGCTTTTACCAATTTCTGACTCCCATTTTTTGATGATTTCCCCTACTTCCGCTGATTCAGTAGCAAATTTTCTGTCTCGCAAAAACTGGTAAATTGACACAATCCCTTGTCCTGAAACTACTCGCTCGATCGATATTCTGGCAATGTCGTGTTTTGCTAACAAATATTTCAGCAATTGAAACTCCAATTCCGATCGCGGTGCAAAGTCACCGTGTCCCCCTTCGGAAGAAAAAACTTTCACTCCATTTGCTTCAGGAATTGCAAAACAATTTCCCAAACCAGTACCCGCACCAATCACAGCGATTGGATCGTGCTGGCTGGGTTTTCCCACTTGCAAAGTGTGCAAATCCTCCGCATCCAAACCGCAAACACCATAGCCAACTGCTACAAAATCATTAATTAAACTGACGCGGGATATGCCTAATTCTTGTTCCAGACGTTTCGCATCTAGCACCCAAGGCAAATTAGTCAGTTTTGCAGTATTGTTGACTACCGGGCCTGCGATCGCAAAACAAGCTTTTTCAGGCTCTGGTGCAAAATTCAACTCAATAGCAGCTTCTGTCAAAAAATGCTGAACTATTGGCACTAAATCGGGAAACTCCCCGCTGGGATAGCGCAACTCGTAAAGTGCATTCATTTCACCGTTAACAGTCCTTTCCACTAAGCGCAAAATTGTCTTAGTTCCGCCAATGTCACCCGCTAATAATAATGCCATAAACCTCCGATTAAACCAATATTTTTGTGGATTGGCTGACTTATTAACAACTATTGTCGCACCGCCATTCAACAATAGAAGTCTCAGAAATGACAGATAATATTGCCAATTTAACCGTCCGTCCTGTGAATTGCCAACCAAGCCCGGAGCACCTGGGCCACTGTCCAAGCTTGTGCAATGCAGCCCCGGGGCGAGTGGGGCGCGTCGCCCTCAAAAATTTCGCCCAAACTGCCAACTCCGCCGGCCAATATATTATGTGCCATTGGTTGGAGGAATTCGCGAGCTTGTACGGGGTCTTTGTATACATCTAAGTGAGCTAAAACAAAGGGCCCAATTAGCCAACCCCAAACTGTGCCCTGGTGATATGCCCGATCGCGCTGCAATTGGTCGCCTCCATATTTGCCGAGATATTCTGCGTCTTCAGGCGAGAGACTGCGCAGCCCGACAGAAGTGAGAAGTTGCTGATCGCAGGCGTCTACCACACCCCGACGGCGATCGGGCGTGAGTAATGGTGTATATCGGTGGGTTTCGTTAACCCGCAATTCATCTGCTGATAAGGACTTGGGAGACAAATCTAAGGGCAACGACACCGCAAATATCTGATTTGGTCGGAGAGAGCCGTCGTGTCCGTCAGGGCCGTCGAGAACGTCGTAACAAAAGCCTGTATCGCTGTTCCAGAAGCGGGTGAATCCGGCTGCTGTCCGATCGGCTAATTGTTGATATTCATAGTCAGATTTGCCCAATTTTCGAGCAAAACTGACCATTGCTTGTATAGCATTGTACCAAAGCGCGCTGAGTTCGATCGGCTTACCAGTGCGGGGAGTCACCACCCAATCGCCCACTTTCGCGTCCATCCAAGTTAGCTGCACCCCCGCTTCCCCCGCGTAGACTAAACCGTCGTCGGGATCGACGCGGATATTATACCGAGTACCCTTGATGTGCCAATCAATAATCTCACATAGCGTCGGCCAGAGTTCGCTCAAAAGTTGGTCATCGCCCGTGGCATCGATATAAGCGCGAATTGCCTCAAAGTACCACAGTGTGGCGTCTGCGGTGTTGTATTCCGGTGCGCCGCCCGCATCCGGAAAGCGGTTTGGCAACATCCCCCGATCGACATACCGCGCAAAAGTTCGCAAAATCGATCGCGCAATCTCCGATCGCCCGGTACAGATTGTGAGACCGGGCAGCGCAATCATCGTATCCCGCCCCCAGTCGCTGAACCAGGGATATCCGGCGATAATCGTTTTGCCCTCCGGTTCTTCCGGTAGCGGGCGGCTGACGATAAATTGGTCGGCGGCTAGCACTAAGTGATTTATCCAATCGGGAGATTCGTCCGCTTTTGACCATTTTTCCAGCACTTCTTGGTCATAAGTGCGGCGGGCTTCTAAAGCTGCATCGCCGTTTAACTGGGGATTTTTGTCCGTGCTGGCTATCAAAGTGAGAGATTGTCCCGGTTCGATCGCAAAATGGAAAGTCGCCGCGTGTAGGTGATCTTCGCAGCAGTCCAATCCGCGCCGTCTTTCGGCTGCGAGGTCAAATCCGTAGTGCCAATTGTATAAAGGCGTAGAAACTCTAAATTTGGGCTCTGGTTCGGCATCTGTCAGCAGGTAGAGAGGTGCAGCTTTCCCGAAAGCAGTCACGCAAACCCCTCTGTCTAAGGTTTCTAGGCTCATCGGCCAGTCGCCCGCCCTGGTTTGGTGATGGTAGTCGCGGTAGTTGACTAGGGCTTTGACTGCGAGGGCGATCGGTTTTGAGGCGCGGTGCAACCGATATTGAATATACGTTGTGTTAGCACCTTGTTGCATCCAAATCCGCTTTTCGAGGATGGCATCAGCGAGAGCAAATCTCCAAACAGGCGTCGTACCTTCGAGGTGAAAGCTTTCGACGTATTTGTAGCCGTGAGGTTCGATCGTACTATCGGCCCAGCGGTTTGTATAAAGCGGATAGGCGCGATCGGCATACACGGCCGTCTCGTCCAGCTTGGCGAGCATCAAAGTCCGTCCCAGTGGTGGTTTGAGGGCGGCAACCAGCAGCCCGTGATAGCGGCGGGTGAGTAGATTGGCGATCGTCCCGCTAGCATAACCGCCGATCCCGTTCGTGACCAACCACTCGCGAGACTCCGCCGAGTCTAGATTGCAGCAGATTTCCCGTCCAAAATCAAGAACCATAAATGCACACTCGTGATTAATTGCGATCTATCCTTGGATAGATTTTAGAAAGTATATAGACATCGACCATATTTATTGTGGAACAAGCCCTCCTAGCCTGTTCAAAATAGGCAATTCTTGCGATGACTAATAAATGCTAACCCTTGCAGGCTGCTAATTGCGCGATCGAATAGCTGCAAGATTGGCGATCCTCTCCGAGGGCTTCGCTAACGGGCGATCGCAGATTCATGCTTTAATTGAGATCGAGCCAACCGCTAATTTTACCTCTTGGCGACAATTCTAACCGTTGCTCTGTCTAAAGTTAGTTGTCCGTTACTTTTTTAACTGATATTAATTTTTCATTCTTGCTGGTTTGGCGCTCGGCACTCAACAGACCCACTGCCAAAATAGCATTTTCAGTCACACCGCAAACCTATTTTATCAGGAGAACAATTCAAAGTGAAGATAGGAGCAAATTATCTAGGCAAAAACCAATGTGAATTTACCGTTTGGGGCCCCACCCTCAACCAAGTAGCAGTCCAACTTGCTTCCCCAGACAAACGCCTGATTCCCATGCAACAATCCGCCGCAGGTTATTGGCAAACCACAGCTACAGACATCCCACCTGGAAGCCTTTACACATATCAAATAGACGGAAAAGGCGACTGGCCAGACCCCGCCTCAAAATATCAGCCCCAAGGCGTGCATGGCCCTTCGCAAGTAATAGATGAAAGCGCCTTTACCTGGACAGATACAGATTGGCAAGGCGTACCATTACCAGAAATGGTAATCTACGAATTACACGTCGGTACATTCACCCAACCAGGAACATTTGAAGCAATAATATCCCAGCTCAACCAACTAAAAAAACTGGGAATAAACGCCATAGAAATAATGCCAGTCGCCCAATTTCCCGGCGAGCGAAACTGGGGCTACGACGGCGTATATCCCTACGCCGTTCAGAACTCCTACGGCGGCCCCGAAGGCTTCAAAAAACTAATCGATGCCTGCCACGAACACGGTATTTCAGTAATTCTCGATGTAGTTTACAACCACCTCGGCCCCGAAGGCAACTACCTCAGTCAATTCGGCCCCTACTTTACATCAAAATACGGCTCGATTTGGGGAGACCCCCTCAACTTCGACGACGCCTACAGCGACGGCGTACGCAACTACTTTATTGAAAACGCCCTATACTGGTTTCGAGACTATCACATTGACGCCCTGAGATTAGATGCAATTCAAGCAATTTTTGAAGTAGGTGCAAGACCTTTTTTACAAGAACTATCCGATGCCACAGCCGATATTTCTCAAGAACTAGGACGGCAACTTTACTTAATAGCCGAAAGTGACTTAAATGATGTCCGCACTATACGTCCTAAAGAACAGGGGGGATTCGGGCTAGATGCCCAGTGGTGCGACGATTTTCACCACGCACTACACGCCTTGCTCACCGGAGAAAATGACCGATACTACCAAGACTTCGGCAAGTGCGAACATCTCGAAAAAGCCTTCAAAGAAAGCTTTGTTTACTCCGGCCAATACGCCCCCCACAGAAAGCGGAAACACGGCAATTCCGTCAAGGATGAACCGGGAGAAAAATTTGTGGTATTCTCGCAAACCCACGACCAAATCGGCAACCGCATTTTGGGAGACAGACTATCCAAAATAGTTGACTTTGAAGGATTGAAACTCGCAGCCGGCACAGTCTTAATCTCTCCCTATATTCCCTTCCTATTTATGGGAGAAGAATACGGAGAAGAAGCACCGTTTTTTTACTTCGTTTCCCACTCGGATGAAAACTTAATTGAAGCTATCCGTAAGGACAAACAGGAAGAATTTAAAAGCTTTGAAGGTAGAGGCGAATTTCAAGACCCCCAAAGTCCAGACAGTTTCCAAAAGTGCAAATTAAACTGGGAAAAACAAACAGAAGGCAAACACAAAATTCTCTGGGAATGGCACCAACATTTGATTCAACTGCGGCGCACTATCCCCGCCCTGAAAAAACTGGATAAAACCAACCTAGAAGTGTCCAGCATCGAAGCAGAAAAAATCTTATTTCTACGTCGATGGACAGATGAAAGTCAGATATTCTGCATTCTAAACTTCAACAAACAAGAGGTAGCTTTCACTGCCACAGTTCCCGAAGGTAACTGGAACAAAATTTTAGACTCTGCTGAGGTAAAATGGATGGGTGCAGGTTCAACCTTGCCAGAAAAGATAACTTCAGAGCAAGAATTGACCGTTAAACCGCAGAGTTTCACACTCTACGAATTAATGCAGAAATAGTAGGTTCGGTTTCGCTGCTTATTAGTGTCAACAACCAGCTCAAATTTAGTATCAGTCTAGTGTTTGATCTCCTAGTCTTCGCGATCCCCCCTAACCCCCCTTAATAAGGGGGGGACAAGAGACTCCTCAAAGTCCCCCTTCAACCAGGGAGGGACAAGAGAATTCTCAAAGTCCCCCTTGCTTTCGGGGGATGCGAGGGGGATAGAAATTCAGCTAAAAGCGAGATGTTTCAATGGTTTTAGTCTTAAGTTGACACCAATACACTACCGCTCAACTAAACCTACTATCTCTAACTTTAAACAAAAAACCAGACCAACTAATCAATTAGGAGTAAAATTAACAGTGCTGAGAATTCCCACAACAACTTATCGGATTCAATTTCATGCAGGTTTTAACTTTGAAGCGGCCAAACAAATCCTTAGTTATCTGGAAGAATTAGGAATTAGCGACCTTTACGCCTCACCGATATTTAAAGCCAGAAAAGGCAGCAGTCACGGATATGATGTTGTTGACTCAAATCAGCTCAATCCCGAATTAGGAACCTCAGAAAACTTTGAAGCGCTCACGGACGAAATCAAGAAGCGGAACATGGGATGGCTGCAAGATATTGTTCCGAATCACATGGCTTACGACACTCAAAATTTGTTGCTGTTAGATGTATTGGAACATGGCCCGGATTCCGACTATTTCGATTACTTCGATATTGAATGGAATCATGCTTATGAACATCTCAGGGGTCGAGTGCTGGCTCCGCTGCTGGGCAATTTTTATGGAGAGTGTCTGGAAAGTGGCGAGATTCAACTCAAATACAGCGAAATTGGGCTGACAATCAATTACTATGACTTAAAATTACCCGTAAAAATTGAATCTTACGCTAATTTTATCAGTCATAATCTGGGGCATTTAGGCAGGGAATTGGGCAGACGCCATCCAGATTTTATCAAGTTTCTGGGAATTCTTTATCTGATTAAAAATACACCTTCAGAAACTAAAGGTAAAGCTCGATACGATCAGATAGCTTTTGTCAAAGGACTGCTGTGGGAACTCTACAATCAAAATCCGATTGTGCAGGAATTTATCGATGAAAATATCAATTTTTTTAACGGAGAAAAGGGCAATGCCGAAAGCTTTAATTTGCTGGACGAGTTACTTTCCGAGCAGTTTTACCGTCTGGCTTTCTGGAAAGTAGGCGCCGAAGAAATTAACTATCGAAGGTTTTTTACTGTCAACGAACTAATTTCGGTAAAAGTAGAAGAGATTAAAGTTTTTCACAAAAACCACGATCTGATATTCGACATGGTGGATCAGGAAAAGTTTACCGGATTGAGAATCGATCACATCGACGGACTTTACGATCCGACAGAATATTTGAAACGGCTCCGGGAGAGAACCGGGGACATTTACATTACTGTGGAAAAAATTCTGGAACACGAAGAAGATTTGCCGTCATATTGGCCGATTGAGGGAACGAGTGGCTACGATTTTTTGAATTATGTAAACGGCGTTTTTTGTCGGTGCGATCGCGAACAGCAATTTAGCGAAATATATCAGAGATTTACTCGCTTGACAGTTCCCTACGAACAGTTATTTTTAGATAAAAAAGGGCTGATTGTTGAGAAGAATTTGGCGGGAGATGTTGACAATCTGGCTCAACTGTTGAAGAATATATCCGGTCAATCGAGACAGGGAAACGATTTTACTCGTCCGGGTTTGGAAAAAGCGCTGGCTGCGGTTTTGACAATTTTTCCAGTTTACCGAACTTACATCAATCAAGATGGTTTGCGAGAGTCCGATCGCACTTACGTCAAATATGCGATCGCCCACGCCAAAGAACAAGTGCCGCGACTCCTCAAAGAACTTAAATTTATCGAAACGGTGCTGTTGCTCGAAGAAGAAGAAACCCTAACAGCCGAACAAAAAGAGCAGCGCCGACACTTTGTAATGAAACTCCAGCAGTTGACAGGGCCTTTGATGGCTAAAGGCATTGAAGATACGCTGTTATACGTCTACTATCGACTTTTATCCCTCAACGAAGTCGGAGGAAACCCCAGTCAGTTTGGCGTTTCGCTGGCGGATTTTCACGAGTTCAACAAGCAGCAGCAAGCAGCTTGGCCGCACAAAATGAATGCTACAGCTACCCACGATACCAAACGCGGCGAAGATGTACGAGCCAGAATTAACGTTTTGTCAGAAATTCCCGAGGAATGGGAACAGCAAGTCAGGTCTTGGAGAGAGCTAAACTCTTCTAAGAAAGTTAACTTTGTGAATCGAATGGTTCCCGATACCAATGACGAATACTTCTTGTACCAAACTATTCTCGGCAGTTTTCCGTTTGAGGGAATTGAAAACACTGATTATGTCGATCGCCTAAAAGACTATGCAATCAAAGCCGTCCGCGAAGCCAAAGTATATACAGCTTGGCTGAGACCTGACAACGACTACGAAACTGGATTTATGACCTTTATCGATAGCGTTCTCGAACCTTCGGAACAAAATCAATTCCTCAATAAATTTACGCCTTTCTGGAAAAAAGTAGCTGATTACGGAATTTTCAATTCTCTATCTCAAACGCTGCTAAAAATCACGGCGCCCGGAGTTCCAGACATTTATCAAGGCACGGAATTCTGGGATTTAAGCCACGTCGATCCGGACAATCGCCGTCCCGTTGATTTCGATCGCAGAATCGAGGTGTTGCGGCAAA
>JAJAYT010000145.1 GCA_026786085.1 Microcoleus sp. CAN_BIN18
CAGTTTTAATAGAGTTTTGTCTTGCTGTTGAGTCAGGAATACCCTTAATCTAGCGCCCATATATTGAGTTACCTCAGTAGATGTATTATCTTTGTTTACTTATCTTAACATAGTTTGGTTTTTTTGCGCCGACTTACTTAGGTTTGGGTGCGCTGACACTTTCAGCCCCAGCGCTGCGAATCAACAGCAAAGGCGATGTGAAAGATAAAAACGAGAGGGCAATTACGGCAACTAATTTTTTTCGGTAGCGCGTCGTCATGGGCCAGAATCCTTGTATTTGATGAGCCGTATCAGCAATTTCAATAATTGTATCTACATTCTCATCACACTGGTTTTCTGAATCCGGGCGATCTAAATTTGTGCTTGTCAGTGGTGAAGCAGATTTCGAGATAAACTGAGGGCTACTTATCTGTATCAGCTTTCCTATGCTCATTCCAAATGCAGAGAATGCAGTTGTTGATATTCGCAAACTTCGTGGTTACTGCCTTAATCTAAAACACGACGATGGCAAGCACAAAGCGAGGCTTTTTTCGTCAATTCTTGGGATGACGGCTGACGATGCTGAGGAATTGCGCCAAATCTTGCTTGAAGTCGTTAAAACTCACGAAGCTCAGTTAGGGAGGCAAGATGAATTTGGGCAACGCTACACTCTCGACTTTAGAATTGAATGGCAAAATAGAAATGCAACTCTTCGGAGTGGCTGGATCATTGAGCGCGGGTCGGAAATTCCCAAATTAACGACCTGTTATCCTTTGTAATTAGTGAAGGTGATAAACATGATAAATAGTACAAGCAAGTTGCTAGATGTTGTAGCCCTGACTGTTGACCTTCCCCAGTACAATTTGTGGCGCGGGCAGGTTGGGACGATAGTTGAGATGCTAGCAGATGGTGCTGCATTTGAAGTTGAATTCAGCGATCGCAATGGACGAACTTACGAGTCTGTCGGGTTACGTCCAGAGCAAGTCATGGTACTACATTTTGAGCCAGCATCTCCGATATCCAGCATGAAGATGGTGACAGTATAATGCGGCATAACAACCGTTTTGCAGCGGCAGGAACGTTAGCGAAGCGATCCGTTCGCTTTTATGCGTTCCCGTTCCCCGTAGGGGTTCGGTGAAGGGTAGGGTAGGAAAGCAATTCGCTTGCGCTTTGGGATTGCTTCTTTCCTCGCAATGACATGATGGCATTTATTTGTGTTTGCCGAAGTCTAAGGCATAATTAGATAATCACTATTCTATCGTATTTGATGATTTCCGAACCACTTACCCTCTCAAAAAGCACTCCTGTTTTAGAAGCCCAAGGATTAACTCGCCGCTTTGGCGGTTTGGTGGCTGTAAACGACGTATCTTTTACAGTTCAAAAACATGAGATTTTTGGATTGATTGGCCCTAACGGCGCTGGCAAGACCACTCTGTTTAATGTAATGACTGGACTGATACCTGCTTCTAGTGGCAATCTGATTTATCAAGACGAAAATATTTCTAAATTGCGGCCTTATCAAATTGCGAATAAAGGTATTGCGCGGACATTTCAAAATATTAGATTGTTTGGGGAACTTTCTGTGTTGGAGAATGTGGCGATCGCCCGACACATCCACAGTCGCTCTGGAAATCCAGTATTATCATTGCTGGCGGGGATTTTCGGCTTACCAGAGTCTAACGCAATGGAGCGCAAAACCCAGCGGAAAGCCCTGGAATTGTTGGATTTGGTCGGTTTGGGCGATCGCGCGCAGGAACAAGCCAAAAACCTGCCCTACGGCGACCAGAGGCGCTTAGAAATTGCCCGCGCCTTAGCCCTAGAACCGACAATATTGCTGTTAGATGAACCAGCGGCGGGGATGAATCCTACGGAAAAGCACAAGTTAAGTGATTTCATCCGCGAAGTGCGCGCACAATTCAATTTAACTGTAATATTGATCGAGCATCACGTACCGCTGGTGATGGGATTGTGCGATCGAATTGCAGTGTTGCATTTTGGTCAGCTTATTGCCTTGGGTGAACCTGCGATTGTCAGGAATAATCCGGCGGTGATTGAGGCTTATTTGGGAGATGAAAAATAGATAAATTTAAAAATGCAACATATCCAACCTAAAACCACCAAAAATATCCTTTTAGAACTCAAGAATCTTTCTGTAAATTATGGCGGAATTCAAGCCCTACAAAATATTAATTTAATCATAAATGCAGGCGAAGTTGTCAGCCTTATCGGTGCGAATGGTGCCGGAAAAAGTACGACTCTCAGGGCTATTTCCAAAATAGTTAATCTACACCAAGGGCAAATTATTTATAACGGGCGCGATATTACTCGTCGCCAAGCACACGAAGTTGTCAAACTTGGAATTGCCCACAGCCCAGAAGGGAGGAGGGTTTTGGCGCAGCAGACGGTGTTGACAAACTTAGAATTAGGGGCTTATGTGCGATCGAACTTCGCAGCCATCAAAGCTGATTTAGACTACCAATTTAAACTATTTCCCAGGTTAGCAGAACGCCGCAGCCAGCTAGCAGGAACCCTTAGCGGTGGGGAACAGCAAATGTTGGCGATCGCCCGCGCCCTGATGTCGCGCCCCAAACTGCTACTATTAGACGAACCCAGTTTGGGCTTAGCGCCCGCCATAGTCAAAGAAATCTTTGCGATTATTCAACATTTGCGCTCCACGGGCGTTACAATTCTGTTGGTCGAACAAAACGCTAGTTTAGCATTGCAAATTGCCGATCGGGGTTATGTACTAGAAGCTGGTAACATTACTCTCACAGGTCTTGCATCAGATTTGCTAAAGGACGATCGAGTTAGGAGGGCATACTTAGGTTGACTTGGTTAATTTTAGGAATCTTTACCGCTTTCTTTGAAGCCGTCAAAGACGTTTTTGGCAAACAAAATCTCAAAAAAAGTGACGAATATGTCGTTGCTTGGTCACTCTCATTCTTTTCGGTCATCTTTTTGATTCCCTGGGTAATTTATACCGGAATTCCGACATTAAATACTCAATTTTGGATCTCCCTATTAATTGGAGGTAGCATCAACGCTGTTGCGACACTACTCTACATCAAAGCCATCAAATTATCAGATTTATCTCTGACAGTCCCGCTGGTAGCTTTGACACCATTATTCATGTTGCTAACTTCACCGTTAATTGTCGGCGAATATCCCAAGTTTTTTGATTATATTGGCATTTTTTTAATTGTCATAGGCTCTTATTTATTAAATATCAAAGAAAAATCTCAAGGATATTTAGCCCCATTCAAAGCACTGTTGAGCGAACCGGGCCCGAAATTCATGTTAATCGTGGCATTCCTGTGGAGTATCACCTCAAACTTTGACAAAATCGGCGTTAAAAATTCATCCCCTATTTTTTGGCTATTCTCTTTGTTTGGTACAATGACTGTCTTGCTACTGCCAATTTTACTGCACAAAACCCCGAATCCAGGCACAAAAATCCTCAAACAATTACCAATGCTAGCGACTATGGGATTTTTCAATGCTATTGGAGTGCTTTGTCAAATGCAGGCTTTGACATTAACTTTGGTAGTCCAAGTGATAGCTATCAAGCGTACTAGCGTGTTAATGGGTGTGTTGTTCGGTCACTTTATTTTTAAGGAAAAAGATATTCAACAAAGGTTATTAGGGGCGGGAATCATGGTTTTGGGAGTTTTCTTTATCAGTTTGTAGGTTAAACTTTTATATCTTAGTCTGCGGAGGCAGACTTTGTTTGTTTAGACGCGGTTTCAACCGCCAAGTTTAAATTTCATCTCTTAGTCTGCGGAGGCAGACTTTGTTTGTGTAGAAGCGGTTTAAACCGCCAAGTCCTCATAAGTCATGTTATACTTAACATAAAAATTAATGCACAAAATAGCAGCAACACCAGGAGGCTGGAACCCTCAAGCCGAAGGAGTAATATTCATTCAACAAACCCCCGCACCAATCGTATTTATTAGTGCGGCTGACACAGATATTCAAACCATCGCGGCTGCTGTGTCAAAACTACCAGCAGAATTCCCCAAACTGCGCGCGGTGAATCTGCTTCAATTGCAGCAGCAATTAACCATTGATACCTATGCAGAGGAAATTTTAGAACACGCAGAAGTAATTATTATCAGGCTGTTAGGAGGGCGTTCCTATTGGTCTTATGGCTTGGAAACTCTGCGCGAAACGGTGGAGAAAACTGGAGCTAAATTGATTGTAATGCCGGGAGACGACAGTCCCGATCCCGATTAAATTAGTCATTCAAATGTATCGCTATCAGCAGTCAATCAACTGTGGCGCTATTTCACAGAAGGTGGAGTTCAAAACTTTGTTAATGCACTTAAGTTTACTGCTGATACTTGTTTGAAAACTGCTTATCATCCGCCTCTTCCTCAGACAGTTTCTCGGGTGGGAATTTATGATTGGAAACAGCCAATTGAATCATCATTAGATGATGGGAACAGGCAAGATGCCCGTTCCACAACTTATTTAAACGGGCAAGATGCCCGTTCCACAATTAGTTTGGAGGGGCAAGATGCCCGTTCCACAAGTATTTCAGGATTGACATCTAAAGTCGGAATCTTATTTTATCGCGCTCATTATTTGTCAGGAAACTTAGCACCAGTCGATGCAATTTGTCAAGCTTTGTCAGAGCGAAATTTAATACCATTTCCCGTGTTTATATCTTCTTTGCGTGAACCAGATTTGCAAGTAGAATTACTCGAATATTTTAAACCAAAAGACTCAGAACCAATTCAATTATTGCTCAATACGACAAGTTTTGCAATCTCTGGTTTTAACAGTCTAGAATCCGAACAAAATACCTTAAAATCCTTAGATGTTCCAGTATTGCAAGCAATATTCAGTGGCGGCGGTTTGGAACAGTGGGAAAGCGAATTGCAAGGACTTTCGCCGCGCGATGTGGCGATGAATGTAGCTTTGCCAGAAGTAGATGGCAAAATCATTACTAGGGCGGTTTCTTTTAAGGCTGTAAAAAGTTGGAATAGCGAATTAGAAACCGATGTTGTCGGTTATGTCGCTGCGGACGATCGCATTTCATTTGTAGCAGATTTAACTACAAACTGGGTCAAGCTAAAACAAACTCCCGCCGCCAATAGACGCATCGCCATAATTCTCGCCAATTATCCCACCCGCAACGCCCGCTTAGCCAACGGTGTCGGCTTGGATACGCCCGCTAGCTGTGTGGAAATCCTCAAAGCTATGCAGCAAGCTGGTTATCAAATAGATAATATTCCCACCAGCGGTAATGAGTTAATTGAACTGCTGATATCTGGCGTGACAAATGACCCGGAAGGACGGGAATTGCGCCCTGTAAATCAATATTTGGATTTAGCAGAATATCAAGAATATTTTGCTACTTTGCCGCAGCAAGTACAGGATGGAATCTGTAATAGATGGGGGTTAGCAACGGGGGAAAAGACGGAACTCATGGATGCGAACCTGTTTCCGATTCCCGGAATTCAATTTGGGAATGTGTTTGTAGGAATTCAACCATCGCGCGGATATGAAATTGACCCTAGTTTGAACTATCACGCCCCAGATTTAGAACCAACTCACTATTATCTAGCTTACTATTATTGGTTGCGAGAAAAGTTGGGAATTGATGCGATCATTCATGCCGGAAAACATGGTAATTTAGAATGGCTTCCTGGTAAAAGTGTCGCTTTATCTAGCAATTGTTATCCCGAAGTCGCATTAGGCGCGATGCCGAACTTTTATCCGTTTATTGTCAACGATCCGGGGGAAGGT
Source organism: Microcoleus sp. CAN_BIN18 (assembly GCA_026786085.1). GTDB lineage: Bacteria > Cyanobacteriota > Cyanobacteriia > Cyanobacteriales > Microcoleaceae > Microcoleus. Next base: position 5,731 of record JAJAYT010000145.1, read on the forward strand.
TCCCAGGCAAAAAGACGATCGCAAGCCGTGATAATCGACCACCTCACCCCACCGATGACTCGCGCCGAACTTTACGGGCCGTTGCAGCAATTGGAGGCCTTAATCGACGAATATTGCGAGGCGCAAAGCTTAGATCCGTCTCGATTACCGATGATTCGCGATCGCATTGTCGCCCTCACCAACAAAGAAAACTTAGACAAAGACTTAGGAATCCAACTAAATAAATCCGAATTTACCGAATTCATCACCCGCACAGACGGCTATCTTTGCGAACTCAAAGAGTCCCAAATTCGCGACGGATTGCACATTTTTGGACAGTGCCCCGAAGGTAGACAGTTGAGAGACTTGATAATTGCGATCGCCCGCCATCCTAGCACAAATCGCATCGGCTTAACCCGCGCCCTAGCCGAAGACTCAGGCTACGACTTCGACCCCTTAACCACCGCAGGCGATTTAACAGCAGAACTTGAAGAAAAAGCCGCAGAATTAGTCGATAACTTAATCCAAAACATCCCAGTTAGTTCTGATTCATCTGCGGTTGAAAATCTTCAAATAGGACAAGCAACACAACCAGAAATAGACTGGATAACCAATTACCTTTTACCATCACTCCTCCAAACAAACCAAGAAATTATCAACTTGTTGCGCGGCTTAGATGGGCGACACATAGCCAGTGGCGCATCCGGTGCACCAACTCGTGGCCGCCCGGATGTATTACCCACAGGCCGCAATTTTTACTCAGTAGATATCCGCGCAATTCCCACAGAAACCGCCTGGAGAGTTGGGAGAGTTGCGGCAGAAACTTTAATCGAAAGATACACTCAAGAAAATGGCGAATATCCCAAAACTTTGGGTTTGTCTGTGTGGGGAACATCCACGATGCGGACAGGTGGAGATGACATCGCCGAAGCTTTAGCATTGATCGGAGTTCAACCAATCTGGGATGGGCCTTCGCGCCGAGTTGTAGATTTTGAAATCTTGCCTGTTTCTGTTTTGGGACGGCCCAGAGTTGATGTTACTTTGCGAATTTCGGGCTTTTTCCGCGATGCTTTTTTTAACTTAATTGATTTGTTTGATTCTGCGGTAAAAGCTGTGGCAAATTTAGATGAACCAGCCGAAAGTAATCCTTTAGCAGCACAAGTTAAACAGGAAATTCAGGATTGGGAATCGACTGGTTTGAGTCGAGAAGAGGCGGAAGTTCGATCGCACTTTCGCGTCTTTGGTTCAAAACCGGGGGCTTACGGCGCGGGACTTCAGGGCATAATTGAAGCTCAAAACTGGACAGACGATGCAGACCTAGCAACAGCTTACATTAATTGGAGCAGTTACGCCTATACTTCTTCTAGTTCCTCAAATTTGCCGGGAGATGCAGCCGGAGCTCAACAGAGTGAATGGGGATGTTGTGCGCCCGAAGCATTTGAAAAACGCCTCGGCCAAATGCAAATAGTTCTGCAAAACCAAGACAACCGCGAACACGACATTCTCGACTCCGACGATTATTATCAATTCCAAGGTGGAATGACGGCTGCAATTCGTAATTTACGAGGCAAAAATCCTGAAACTTATTTCGGAGATAACTCAATTCCTGAGAATCCGAAAGTGCGACAACTTCGAGAAGAAATTGCGCGGGTTTATCGCAGCAGGGCTGTGAATCCGAAATGGATAGAAGGGGCGATGCGACATGGTTATAAAGGTGCGTTTGAAATTGCCGCAACTGTTGATTTTTTGTTTGCTTATGATGC
>JAJAYT010000146.1 GCA_026786085.1 Microcoleus sp. CAN_BIN18
CAGTGGCTCTGCTATTGGCGGTGGCTACTACAGGACTTACGTAGGCGGCAGGGAGTGGGGAGGGAACTTCGCGGCGACTACCGTCACCGTCAGTGGTGGATTAAAAACCTATACTGGAACCTTCACCGACGAGCGTTCCGGGCCCGGTGCAACGCAACAATGTAAGGGCAACCTGAAACTACAACGTCCGGTTTCTAACTCGGGCCCTGCGCCCCTGACAGCCACTTGGACGATTTCTGGTGGGGTCAACTGTCCCTCTCCCGTGAATTCAACTTTCATGCTCAATCTGACCGAAGCCGTCCCAGTCGCCAATAGCAGCGGCAATTTCCTGGCCAGCAATGCCAATACCATTCGCTCTGAAACCGCAGGCAATGCCACTTGGCCCAAGTGGGTTGTCACCGACCCAACGAGTCTCAATTGTCGCGCCACTGCCCCTAGTGGCACTGTGGTTACGACCTTCCCCAACGGCAGCACCGTTGATGTCGGTTATCTGGGCCTCAACAGCTTCATCACCGCTGGGGGCGCTTCCTGGCTGCGGGTGCCCAGCCAAAACTGCTTCATCCGCGCCAACACCCAATACATAAAGCCCAAACTGATGCCATTCTAACGAGCATCTAGCCGCTTATTCTACAGTTTGATAAACAGGGCGACATCCAGACAAAATAGAGTGCAGATTGACGACATTTCCGATTACCGCGATCGCAGGTGCTGAAAATCCAGCGGCCTCAACTTGCTCTACAATTGTACTCAAAGTGCCGATCAATTCTTCTTGTTCCGGTCGCGTTCCCCAGCGCACTAATGCTATGGGCGTTTCTGCGCTCAATTCGGCTGCTGTTAACTGGCCGATGATATAAGGTAAATTGTGGATTCCCATGTATACTACAATGGTTTCGGAGCCACGGGCGATCGCCTGCCAATTTACCTCCGGTCGATATTTTACTGCTGATTCGTGGCCGGTGACAAAGGTGACTGATGAACTGTACGATCGATGTGTGAGAGGAATTCCCGCATAAGCAGCGGCCGCAATTCCAGAAGTTACACCGGGCACGACTTCCACCGCAACTCTAGCTTTTACCAACTCTTCCATTTCTTCGCCACCGCGCCCGAAAATAAATGGATCTCCGCCTTTGAGGCGAACTACGATCGCATTATCTTGAGCTTTTTCGATCATTAACTGAGTTGTTTCGTCCTGCATTAACGAGTGACGGCCTTTGCGTTTTCCGGCATCAATTCGTTCTGCTTGCGGATTGATTACTGCCAAAATTTGAGGGCTGACTAAAGCGTCGTAAATCACGACATCCGCACACTCTAACAGAGCTTTTCCCTTTAACGTCATCAAACCCGGATCTCCAGGCCCTGCACCTACCAAATACACTTTACCTAAAGACATTTTTCTTGCTTCCTTGACCTCTTCTGTGTCTCTGCGATTCATTTTTGAATTAAATCCCGAATTAAGTCTGCTAATTCTACACTTGCGCCTAGAGGATTTGCGAGATGAAGCTCTGCCGCCGGAAATTGCTGCTTTAGCTGTGCGACATTTTTGGCGATCGCATCTGTAATTCCTCCATTAAATAAGAAGTATGGCACAATTCCTATTTGCTGCTGTCCACCACGAACTAAACTGTCAATTCGCTCTTCCAAACTCGGCTTCACAGACCAATAAGCTGTCTGTGCACCGAGTTGGCTGGCGATTTCTTCAACAGTCGAGTTACCTCCGGGGCGACGGCTGCCGTGGGATAGTAAAATCCATTTTGGGGATAGCAAATTGGGGAGAAAAGCTATCTCTTGCATTTGAGTTTTCAGCAAGTTTGTTAAGCCTGCTTCCTGGGAACCTAAATGCGGGCGCAGTTCAATTTTTAGCTTGTCACCAAAAGTTTTTTGGGCAATTTCCACCTCAGCGGGTATGTCTTCGGCGACGTGAACTCCCGGTAATAAAAATACGGGCAGAATTTGCAATTCTGTCAGCCCGAGGGAAAGGGTATGTTCGCCAAAACTGCAAATTTGTTCGTGGAGTGGCGCGGGGCCGAGTTCTAGGGTAGCGGTTGCGACTGCGGGGAACGAGTCAGGCAATTTTTGAGACAGCAGTTGACTTAGGTTTTCCAAACCGATTTGGGGTCTGGGGTCACGACTGCCGTGGGAAACTAATAAGTAAGTCGATCGCAATTTCAATATGGATTTGATGTTAATGGTCGATGATGTTGAATAATTATAACATCTGGGAGCCTAAATTCCTAAAAAAACATAAGCTGTTCTGCTAAATTGGATGTTAAAAAACAATCAAACAATGAGTGGGGTGGGCGGGAGAACCCGCTCTAAATATACAATTTAAATGCGCGACAGCTTAACAGCGATATCCTCGACTTCTTATAGAAGTCGAGGATATAAGTTGCCGAATATTTTGATTAACCTTTGGGAGCAGGATCGGCGACGTACTTGAAAGTAGGTTCAGAGTTCAAAGCATTGGGTTCGTCCTTGCCATCAGTAGACAAGTTAAAGAACAAATCTACTGTTGAATCTGGCGCGATATTTCCGAACAGCGGATCGGTAAGTTTGCCCATTGATTGCAGAGCATTCATGAACATTTGAGTGTGGGAAATTTCCCTAGTCAGCAAGAAGTGCAGCGTCTTTTTGGTTCCGGCATCCGGCGCTAGTTTAATCAATTCTTCGTAGGTTTGGCGAGCTCCTGCTTCCGCACCGATATTAGCGCGCAAATCGCGGACAACATCGCCACCTTCGTTGACATAAGCAGCAGTCCAAGCTTGACCTTGGCTGTCCAACAAGTGCGGGCCTACGCCGCGTATCGCAAACAAAGTGCTTTTGTAAGCATCTGTTTGGTCAACATTTTTGGTGTGCATTTCTATGAGTTTGCCCACCATTTCTAAGTGGCCGAATTCTTCGATCGCAATATCTTGGAGCATATCCTTAATCTCTGCATTTTCACAGTGAAAAGACTGCACCCAGTATTGCAGAGCTGCTGTCAGTTCTCCGGTGGCTCCGCCAAACTGTTCTAGCAGCAATTGAGCAAAACGGGGGTTGGCTTCGTCTACTGTTACCGGAGACATTAGTTGCTTTTTGTGAAAAAACATCGATCGATACCTCTCTTTAGTTCGGTTGTTACAGTCGTCAGATTGCCGACTTGTATCTGTGTTTACCTTCAGCATCCATTGTGCGACAAGCGATCGCACTGAACCTCGCTCGCTGGATACATCTCACACGAGAGATTTATCTGCTTTTAGATAGATTTAAGTCATTGGTAATTGACTGTTGACTGTTGACTGTTGACTGTTGACTGTTGACTGTTGACTGTTGACTGTTGACTGTTGACTGTTGACTGTTAACTGTTAACAGTTAACTGTTAACTGTTAACTGAAAATTTAGCAGCAGTATTATTGTTGCACTCGGTTAATTTTGCTGACAGCGCATCGAGGTGGCGCACCCACTGAATGCCGCCCACCCAACTGCGAGACGGGAGGTGTCCGATTGGTGCTTTCTCGGTAAATTTAATTTGTCCTGAAGCGATAGCAGAGTTGTATGTCGGCCAGTTTACCCGATCGCAAAATCTGATATAATCTCCCTTAACGCTTTCGTAAATCTGCTTTTGGACGCTGAAGCCAAACCGACCTTGACTATAATGTAGCCATAGCCGATCGACTGTTTGCAAATCTGGGCACGGTAACTTGTAAATTTGGCTGATTTCTAGTTGAGTTCCCGGTGTCAGAGAAAGAGACTGACACATGACTGTCCAAGTTTCGCGATCGGCTTCTTTCCACTTTTTGTTTGACAAAAAATCCCGCAGTCTGGTATAATCAACTCCCCGTGCAGAAATCATGGTCGGATCGAGATTGGAAGTCACAGATAAGGACAAAGTTTCTGCGGAATTAGCGGCGGATTTTGTCGGTAAAATCTCAGGATCGGGAGTAGGTGGCGCGTTGAGATTGGGTGAGTTGTGGCGATGATTGAGAGTAGGGGCGATCCTCTGCGAGGGCTTTGCTAACGGCATTTTGGACAAAAGCAAATTTTGCTCGCGCATATCCAAAGCTGCATTGATATCTTGCAAAACTTCCTCAGCAAAACCGTACCGCTGACTGAGATGAGTTTGCAGCAATTTATCTAAAATTTCACCTAACTCGTCGCTAATACTTGTGCCTTTGGGGAGAAAGTCGCGCCACCACCAGCGTTCAGTGTTACAGTCGTACATATCCAACGGCGGAACTTCCGTCATCAGGCGAATGCAAGTCACACCTAAACTGTAAAGGTCGCTAGCAGGAAATACTTTACCGCGCATTTGTTCGGGGGCTATATAATCTTGACTCCCGATGAGCGTTGCTGGACGCAGTATGGCTGAATCAGTCATTAGTTTGGCAATGCCGAAATCGATCAATACGAGTTTGTTGTCCGACTGGCGACGAATAATATTTTCTGGTTTAATGTCGCGGTGAACGACGTGGCTATCGTGGGTAAATTGCAGGACTGGTAATAGGTCTTGCAGCAGTTGCCAAATTTGATTTTCATCGTATACACTCTGGTCTAATTCTTGTTTTAGAGTCGGCCCGTCTATAAATTCTTGAACTAAATAAATCTGGCGTTCTTGTTCAAAGCAGGCTAATAACTTGGGGATTTGCGGGTGTTTGAGTTCGTCTAAACGGATTGCTTCTTGGTGGAATAATTCAACAGCTTTCTTGAAGATTTCGGGATCGCGATCGTAAAAATGAAATTGCTTAACTGCACAGCGGGGGTGCGATGGGATGTCTTCATCAATTGCTAGGAAAGTTTTGCCAAATCCACCTCTACCTATGAGTTGAATCGGACGATATCGCAGTCTCAGCAATAGGTTAAAGCCGCAGTTTAAGCAATGTTCTGCGGTGTTGGGGTTTTCTGGTTTTTGACATTCTGGATTTAGGCAGTAACTCATATTGATTTTGGATTTTAGATTTTAGATTTTTTGTTAAATGAACCACGTTGGCGCAGCCTGCGCGAAGCGCTTAGACGCTTTTAGCCCGAAGGAAGGAAGAAAGAAGGGAAGGATGAGGGAATTGATAGACATCAGACGGCGGTTGAAACCGCGTCTATACAAACGATGTCCGCCTCCGCGGACTGAAGAAGATAATGTTATTTTAACCGCATGGTCTTCAACCCGCTTGGAGTGGGTGTTTGTGTAGAAGTGGTTTCAACCGCCCGGTCTTCTGATCCTGGATCGCGCGATTGCTTAGGAAGTGGGATTATTGCAGCTTTCCCAAAGGGAAAATTGTGCTAAACTCTTGCTGTGTCTGGAATGTGAGGTGCGATGGATGCGATCGATTCAAGGACTCTGAAAAATATTTCAAAAAATTTTGACCTTACCCCTAGACTTGTGCTGAGATTTGATGCTATAGTTATAAACGTTATGGCGAGTGTAGCCAAGTGGTTAAGGCAGTGGTTTGTGGTACCACCATTCGTGGGTTCAATTCCCATCATTCGCCCTTTTGATTCTGAATCGTTTGATACGCTCGTTGTATGCGAGATGCAGACGGCGGTTGAAACCGCGCCTACACAAACGATGTC
>JAJAYT010000147.1 GCA_026786085.1 Microcoleus sp. CAN_BIN18
AGAGGACACGGCAGTGCCGTTTCCCTACGTGAAAATCGCGATCGGGCGATCGATCGTTTCTCCAGTTTCTCCAATAGCCTCGGCGGTTGAAACCGCGGCTACACAAACGATGTCCGCCTCCGCGGACTGAAGAGTAGAAGTGTTAGTCCTGCCTTTCGTGCAGGACTTTTTTTGTCTGGATGGGCGATCGACCCCAAAAATTAATTCTCAAAATTGTTGACTCAGAATTGCAAAATCGTTGTATAATGTTTTCTTAGTCATATTTTACCGTCGCACCTCAAAAGTGAAAGCAAGTAAAACAGACTAAACGCGGACGTAATTCAGTGGTAGAATGTCAGCTTCCCATGCTGAACGTCGTGGGTTCGAGCCCCACCGTCCGCTTTGACTGCATTTTCATAGAAATATGAAAATCAATTAGTGCTATCAATTCGATCTATGGCTAATTTCTTAACCGCTGCATTATATAAGTTCGTTGAGCTATCGGATTTTGCCGACCTAAGAACACCGATACTGGATTGTTGCAACAACAATCAGGTCACAGGCACTATCTTGTTGGCCGCAGAAGGCATCAATGGCACGATCGCCGGTTCGTCAGAAGGCGTACACGCAGTGCTAGAATTCTTGCGCTGTGACGCGCGTTTTGCAGATTTGGTTCACAAAGAATCTTTTTCCGAAAAAGCACCGTTTTACCGCCTAAAAGTACGCTTGAGGCGCGAAATCGTCACGATGGGAATACCTGATATTAATCCATCCCTCATGGCTGGCAAATATGTCAAGCCTGATGAGTGGAATAAGCTGCTTGATGATCCTGATGTTGTTGTGGTTGATGTGCGTAACAACTTCGAGGTATCTATGGGTACTTTTGCAGGTGCTATTAATCCCAAAACAAAAAGCTTTTCCGATTTGCCTGAATGGGCGCTGCAAGAAGCTGCTTTACGCGATAAACCCAAGGTGGCAATGTTCTGCACGGGCGGCATTCGCTGCGAGAAATCTACTGCTTTTTTGCGATCGCAAGGTTTTGATGAAGTCTATCATCTCGAAGGTGGGATTTTAAAATATTTGGAAACGGTGCCGGAAGCAGAAAGTCGTTGGGAAGGTGAATGTTTTGTCTTTGATGAACGGGTTTCTGTTGTTCATGAGTTAAAGCCTGGTAACTATCAACTTTGTCGCGCTTGTCGTGAGCCGATTAGTCAGGAAGATCAGGCTTCTGAATTATTTGTACTTGGTGTGAGTTGTCCTCATTGTCATGACTCGAAAACTGAAACTAAAAAACAAGGCTTTTCTGAGCGGCAGCGTCAGATTGAGCTGGCTAAAGGCCGCAATCAAACACATATCGGCGCGCGCTATGATGTGAAGGAAAAAGTTGATAATGCGATCGATTAAGCGCGTTTTTCTAAGAAACCGGGTTTCTTAGAAAAATCTGGCTGGGTGACGTGAAATCTAGAAAGAAACCCGGTTTCTGACTCCTGTAGTATTAGCGCTAAGCTCAAAGAAACCGGGTTTCTCGGAAAACTCTGGTTGGGTGACGAGAAATCTAGAAAGAAACCCGGTTTCTGACTCCTGTAGTCTTAGCACTAAGCTCAAAGAAACCCTGTTTCTCCATCCTTTACATCCGCGACAAAATCCGTTGCCGAACTTCTGCTATATGTCAACAATATACCCAATTTTGTATTCTTTCCGCCGCTGTCCCTATGCTATGCGCGCGCGCTTGGCTTTGATGGTTAGCAATCGCGTGTGTGAGTTGCGGGAAGTTGTTTTGCGAGACAAACCACAAGAAATGTTAGATGTATCGCCCAAAGGTACGGTACCAATATTGATTGATGTTGATGGGCGTGTACTCGATCAAAGTATCGATATCATGTTGTGGGCATTGGGACAACACGATCCTGAAAAATGGTTGATTCCAGAACAAGGTTCTGTTGCAGAAATGCTAACACTAATTGCTCAATTTGATGATAGATTTAAATATCATCTCGACCGTTATAAATACCCCGAACGTTATGCTGGTGTTGAGGCTACAGTACATCGAGATGAAGCTGCTGTATATCTGGAAAAACTCAATGCCAAATTAAACGCGACTAAATATTTGTATGGTAATAATGTAGCATTGACCGATCGCGCGATCGCACCTTTTGTCCGTCAATTCGCTCATACCGATAAAAGTTGGTTCAACGAACAGCCTTGGATGCCTCTACAGGCTTGGTTAGCAGCCTTTACAGACTCGGAAATCTACGCTAGTATTATGCACAAATACCCGAAATGGGAATCTGGCAATGCAGGCGTTGTTTTTGGGCGATCGTAATTACCGCCATCAAGGTTTGTAGTGAGGACTTTAGTCCTTAGAATTGGAGAAGACTAAAGTCCTTACTACCAACCTGAACTAATGTTATTTTTGTCGCTCAGGCGTTAGTGTATTCTAGTGAGTATTGTCAGGCTAAAATTATGATTGATGTTGGTTCGTTAGTCCGATCGCCCAAAAACGATTTGGGAATCGGAAAAGTTGTCGAATTATCCCGCACCGAAGCCCTAATTGAATATTTTTGCTCAGTAAAAAACCGCCTTAGCAAAACAGTACCCCTAAGTTTGCTCCAAGAAGCCAGACTTCAGCGCCAAACCCGCTGCTACCTCTGGAGCACAACTCAGGAAAGGTGGATAATTGGTCGAGTTTATGACTGGGATGAAGATAAGTTAGAGTACGAAATTGACCTCCCAGACAGCCAAAGTTTGCAAGCTATCGAAGCTGAGCTTTATGTTCGCTGCAATATCCCGATCGCCGATCCGATCGATATCTTAGCAGTCAAAGGTCAAGAAACACCCTATTTTCACGATCGCCGACTAGCTTTTGTGCAATCTGCGATCGAACAGCGCGCCGTCAGCCGCGGCATGACCGGATTAATCTCTGCGAACATAGACCTCTACCCGCACCAAGTTGAAGTCGTCCGGCGCGTCCTAGAAGACCCAATCGTGCGCTATTTATTGGCAGATGAAGCAGGATTAGGCAAAACAGTAGAAGCTGGCACAATTCTCCGTCAATTCCTGCTAGATGAACCTAACGGACGCGCTATGGTGCTTGTCCCCAAATACCTGCTCGAACAGTGGCGACAAGAGTTAGAAAATAAGTTCTATTTGTCTCATTTTGCCGATCGAGTCCAGCTTGTTGCTATTAATGAACTCAACAATCAAGTTAGTCGCAATGCTAACCTAGATTTTCTGATTGTTGATGAAGCGCACGATCTGGCGGCTATGGCAAATTCGGGCGATCGCGCCGGGCAGCAATCTTTTGAACTCTGCCAGAAACTCGCTCAAAAAAGCAAAAATTTATTGTTATTATCTGCAACGCCTGCGATCGGGCGCGAGCAGGATTTTCTAACAATGCTGCACTTACTAGATCCGACAACTTACCGTCTTGATGACTTGGAAAGTTTCAAAGAACGGGTGCAAAATCGTCAGGAAATTGGTAGCGCTTTGCTTGATTTTCGAGAAGATGCCAAGCCTGCTGTTTTGCAAACAAAACTCGCTCAACTCCGCAATCTTTTTACAAAAGATGATTATTTGCTCGGATTAGCAACAGAGTTAGAAAGTTGTTTGAAAACTGAACAAACTACAGAAATAGCTCGTCTTGTCCAGACTATTCGCTCTCACGTTAAAGATACCTACCGCATCCACCGCCGTATTCTTCGTAACCGTCGGGATGCAGTTGAAGATGTGATTTTTGACCGAGATGCTGTTCCCAAAAATGAGTACGATCTGAATGATGAACAATGGTCGAAAATTCAAACTATACTCGATAAATGGCGCACTGTCGCTCCCAAGTCGAGCGAATATCAGAGAATTTTTCTGCTGTTTTTCCGCGCTTCTGGTACTTGGCTCAATGTTTTAGAACAGGTTATCAAAGCTCGTTTGCAAAAAAAACCTACTCCCGAACTCGATCGCGAATTCGGACAAAAGGACACGGCGATTTTGACCAAAACTGCGCTGTTTTCCGAAGAAAGAGAAATCCTGGAAACCTTTCTCAATACTGTCGAAAAGCCCGAGGAAGGACTAGATCGACTCTCGTTGTTACGAATCGCCATTCTCCGATTTCTCGCAGTTTCTCTAAAGGTTCCGCGCGAGTATCATAGCAATCCTCGCGATTTGCTGTCGAGAATTCAACAGCAAATTAAACGGCCGATTCCGGGCGAACGTTTCCCGAAAATTGTGATTTTTACCAGTTTTACGGCAACTTGTCAAGAGATTGCGGACAATTTAGCTAAAATCTTTGGTAAAAAGGCGATCGCCAGCCACGAAACAGGCAAGTCTGCGGATGATGTTGAGGCTAGTCTCAATCGATTTAAGACTGAACCGCATTGTTTTGTCTTAGTGTGCGATCGATCGGCAGAAACAGGCGTAAATCTGCAATTGACAGATTGGTTAATTCACTTCGATTTACCGTGGTTTCCCAACCAACTAGAACAAAGACTGGGTAGAGTCGATCGCATTGGTAGCAAAATGGGACTACAATTTTGTTTATTTGCAGGCCCAGATTTGCCTGAGAGTCCCCACGAAGCTTGGTATCAAGTCTTAAAAGACGGGTTTGATATCTTCAACAAATCTATTTCCAGCCTTCAGTTTTATGCTGACAAAAAACTGCTCAAACTTGAAGAAAAGTTGTTTACTGAAGGAGCAAAAGGCTTATCCAGCGAAATTGTCTCAATCAAAACTGAGATTGAAGAAGAGAAAATAAAAATTGATGAACAGTACGTTTTAGATGAAATTGATGTTCTTGATGACACCGCATCTCAGTATTTTGAATCTCTCGATAACTGCGATGCTAAGCATAAAGAAATGCAGCGGGCGGCAGAAGGTTGGTTGTGTCAAGCTCTCCACTTCAAACAAGTCGAACATCCGAGTATATCGGGGTTGATGCGCTATCAACCTACTCAAAAAACCTTAATTCCATCGAACGATTTGAGAACCAGATTAGTACCTTATTGCCAGCAGTACGGTAGTTATAATCGTCGCATTGCTCATCAGAATACCGATGTCGCTCTTTACCGAATTGGAGAGGGATTGATCGATGCACTTGGTTCTTATATTCGCTGGGACGATCGCGGACAAGCTTTTGCCATGTGGCGATACGATGAAAGCTGGGACGCTACGGAAGGGATGGAATGGTTCGGCTTCCAATTTAATTATTCAATCCAGACTGATGTGCAGCCTGCTGAGCAAGTTTTGCAAGCGCAAAATATCGAAAATTACAATTTGAAAGCTTTGCAGCGACGCGCTGATGCTCTGTTTTTGCCGACTTTTCAAACTGTGTTTGTAGATGCTCGTAATGAGTCGATGTTGTTGGTGGAAGATGCGGAAGTTCTGGCAATTTTGCAGCGGGGTTATAAGGGGAAAGGCGGGCCGAATCGGGATTATAATTTGTCCAAAAATCGCACTGTAATTCTTGATAATTTTGTCGATCCGCTAGAATGGGATGATTTTTGCCAACGGGGACGGGTGACTTCGGAGGAGTTGCTGCGCGGGCGAGGGGATTTTGTTGAAATGTGCGAAAAATCGGCTCTGAGTGCTGCAATTCAACTGGAAAACCGGGTGAATCAATTGCAGTTGCGCTTGAATCGGCTGTCTCAATCTGAGCAGCTTTTAGAGTCGGTTTTGGCTGATGAAATGAGCATCGAAAGTTTGTTAAGTCAAGCTGTTTTAGCGGGGATTCGTCGCCCACAGATGACTCTGGAATCTGTAGGATTTATGGTGATTTCTGGACGCCCTCCTGTTAAGTCGGAGGATGAGGGATAACTAACAGAACTTAAGTGCAAACTTTATTTGTAGGGTGCAACCTAAGCACCCAACCCTGTCAAGGTGTTTGCTGAGCTTGGTTCTTAGTGCCGAAAATGCTTGAAACTTGGTAATTTGTAGTGTACTGTGCACCGGTTGACTTTGACTTTTTCGGTGCATATTGCGCACGTTACAAGATGAGCCGGTGCGCATTGCGCACCCTACTAAAGTTTCCACAAATCGATCCATTACTTTTTTGTAAACTTCGTGTTCTGGGGATGGTATCATAATAGACAAGATTGCAAAAATAACTAGGACGGGCAAGATGCCCGTTCCACAAAAAACATTTTTTCTTGTGGAACAGGCATCTTGCCTGTTACAAAATTTGATTAAAATGAATTTTGCAAGTGGTCTAATTTCAAGATTGCCGCGATTATATGTCAGTCGAAATTGCCGATCGCCAATTTCGGCAAGCAAAGTTTCGTAAGTTTGCCAACTGATACCGGATAGCTGGACGATTTGTTCTGGCGGGGCGAGAGTTTGAGCGGTCAAAGTGCTACTGTGGTGAAGAGTTCGTAAGCGCAAGACGTAGCCATCACAGTCAGGAACTCAGGTCTAAAGACACTGAGCTTGGTCGCGAGAAATCACTCACAAGCTATTCTGACCAGCTATAGTCTTAACTGACTACGTTTTTTGAGTCACGACACCCTGGGATGCGAAGCTAGTTCCTTGCTCTGTCATCTGCAATTAAACAGTTTTAAAGTCACTCTTTACAGTGTTGCAGGTCTAAAAAGCTCTTAAAACATCGGCGTTCGCTTCGATTTAAAGCTAACATTACCCCGCAAGGGAGGCTCCAAAAGAGCAGACATTATGCGTACAGGATTGCGAGATTTGAAATGGTAACTGTCCCATTGAAAGTGCAATACAAAAGCACACCGAATCAAACAATCCCAAGGCGGTAATGGTCAAGGGGATTGAAATCCCCCGTGTCGTTTTCCTCTCAGCATTCTTTGTGACTGAGTTTCCCACTTTCCGAGTTTTTTTATGACGGAAGCGGTTGGGCAACGGTGTAAAAAATACAGGTTTTGATCCGCTGTGCATCTCTACCAGGGATCGGGCATCACTTCCTTCACAACAAACAAAAAAGCGTAAATTCCTAGAAGGAATTGAAACTTAAGAATTAAAACTAGGACTTTTTAACTATGAGCGAGTCAAGGATACCAT
>JAJAYT010000148.1 GCA_026786085.1 Microcoleus sp. CAN_BIN18
AGACAATCTATGTAGACTCGGCGGTTTAATCCGCGTCTACACAAACGATGTAGACTCGGCGGACTGAAGATAAGAGCGCGTAAGGTGCTCAATGTTCACCTTACGAAATTCCTAGAAATGTTGAGAGGAAAATCAATGGTACAGGAATTAATAGACCTGAGAAATTGTATTTTAGAGGGCAGAAGTGAAGATGCTCTCTTCATTGTCGATGAATTAGAGGGCATGAGCAAACAAGCAACTCTGCGGAATATAGGTTCTTTTTTACTAATTCTGCTAATCCACCTCATTAAAAACCAAGTAGAACAGCGTTTAACAAATTCTTGGGCTGCTTCTATTGCTAATTCTGTTCGAGGTATTAAAAAGCTCAATCTCAAAGATAATAAAACATCTTACTATATCAATGCCGATGAGTGGGAGCTTTTCATAGAAGATGAATTAGAAGCCGCAATTCGTGAGGCTAGCAGGGAAGTGTTGGAAGGAAGGTTAAGCCGCGCTCAACTTGCTAAGAGGGTGGACAGAGAGCAAATGGTTGCGATCGCAAATCAGCTACTGTCCCTGACATACACTTATGCTAGAGGAGAATTCGAGGATGCGATCGATGAATATTTGTCGCAGTTACCTGGGGGTGAAGATTGGAATGTAGAGAGTTAAAAAACATTACTAGAGGGCCGGTAATCTCGCGCGTTGGGTGCGCATTGCGCACCTTCTATGATCTATAATAATGCTGATTATTTTTGCTCAAAATGCGCCCCAATAAATTGAACTATCACCCTTTTTCTCGCCGCTGGAACTTTCAGGGGATTTAATTTCTGAATTAGCTGCGGCGACGGGAGACACATCGCCCGGTAAAGACCTAATCCGCAACTCGTTTAGCAAACCATTAATATTGTGCGGCTCAGCATCCAAAATGCTAGCTAGCGGCAGCAGATTTTGCACTGCATATTCGCCGAGTTGAGCGTTAATACTTTCTGCTAAATAGCATAGCATAATGTATCTGCTACCGCTGCTAATAATATGAAATATTTTATTAAACTCGTCAAAGTATTGAGTACCCGGTATAGATGAAGCGATTTGGGTTTCACCCTTCCAGAATAAATCTACATTAATCTGACTGGCTGGCGAAACTTTAGCTTTGGCAATCCAGATCATATCGAGGATTGCTTCAGAGTCGTACTCGTGAAAAATTAGCCGCTTTAAACCAGAGATGAATTCCGGGGAATTTAGCGTATTTTGCCATTCTAGACACCAATCATTACTTTGAGTATTTAGGGCCTTTTTGACTGCCACAGGACGTTCAATCGCATCTTTTAATAAAGAAAGACTTCCGGCAGATTTGGCAAATTTTGGGGAAATTTGCTGGTGCAGTATCCGGTTGGGGTCAATATAATCTTTGCGCCAAGGTGCGTCGGGGATGAGAACTTGACAGGCGGGAGCAAGTGTGATATTAGCAGTAAGAATCGGTGGGTTTTTAACTGGGCGGCCTTCTAATGACTGTTGAGATTCTAGGCGGCTGATTACCTCGATTGCACAATTTTTATCTGCTGCGTTTAACGGCGTGTTGCTGTACTCTGCTGCTAATTCTTCGAGAAAATCTAGGTAATCTTGCACAACGGGCGATCGCTCTTCTCCTAAAAGCTGATAGACTTCGGAAAATGGATGAGAAATAGCTATCGTTGTGCGGCGGTTGCCAAAAAAAGCCACGTCATCTAAAAAAACGTGTTTGGGCCGCCAAAACTTGCTGCTAGACTCATCCCACAGACATTGACGGCGAGCAAAACGCTGTTGAATTTGCTGGCGTTGTTCGCTGGAAATGCTGCCTTTGATGAAAGTCTCATCAAGATACTTGTAAATTGCCTTTACTGATTGTAATTGTGCATTTAGCTCGTCGGATATTGCGATTTCAACTGTCATTTTCCCAAGTTTTTATTAATGTATCAAAGTGGTCGATAACTGTACTTGTATCTACGGGCTGAAAACCAAGTGCAGTTCTGATTTCTGACTTCAGCAAGTCCCGCTGAGGGCGTACAAATAAGAATTTTTGGCTAGCAACTAAGCGAACATCTTGAATTAAACAAACATCTTTAGCGCGATATAGCCTCGGTTCAGGTATCGCAGCGGCGGGATATTGGCTTAACTTCTGAGGATTTTGCTCGACAGGAAGCCAAGGTTTATCTGCGAGTGTTTCAGACAGTGTTTTGTTGGTATTCCCAATTTGGGTATGTTTTAGTGCATCCCAATTATCAACGATGTAGTTAAAAACAGCAATGCAAGCATCGGTTACTGCACCTGCACCTGAACGGTTGGCGGTTTGAATTAGATTGTCAACACAAGCTGCAATGTCATCTGCACTCAATGTTTTTCGCATTCCCAAATTCTCGAAAAAGTCGAGCCAGAGTGGATAATCCTGCGAGTAAAATTCCATGTCTGGAATAGCTGCTAAATTTCCGAGAATGTTGCGGATTATTTGACTTTCGGGATTGTAAATTAATTCGGCAGAGCGTAATCTGCGATCGCTACAGCGTACCAAACGCGCCTTTTTCAGCTCTTCCTGGAATGAAAAAGCATCCTCTCCTGCCTTTTCTAGTTCTTTGCAAGCTTCACTCAGATTATCTCGAATCCATGCCAGCGCGATTAATTGTTCTTCCGGGGCAAATGAGGCATACTCAGGCAACAAGCACTCGCGAATTAGTCTAGCACGATTCAGTACCGGAACTTGCAAAAGTTGGAACAGCCGCAGCCATTTCCGGTTTTTTTCTATCCGTAAAAGTCTCAGCGTACCTGCAATTTCTGGCGGTTCGTATCCGCCGCCAGGAAGGTAGACATTTTCATCGCTGAGGGAAACTATTTCATGGGAAGTTGTGGGGTAAATTGGTAGTTGACGCAGTTTGTTGAGGCTATCTTGGTCGTAATTTGTTGGCTCTGAATCTGCCAGGAAGTTGAGGAGAGATGTATAATGCTTTTGGTGGTATGGTGGCAAACCTCGATCGCACCGCGAAGATACTGTGTCTAGGACATCTGGGCCTGTCAGAAAATAAACTAACAGATTTTTGTGTCTTTGGGCAAATTGCGCGATCGCACTTTTAAGTTTTGCCGGTGCTTGGACAAGCGTCACCCCAAAATACTGTACAGCTTCGATGATTTCCGCTGCAATATTATCGCCGCACAACAAAGGAGTGTCAAGCTTTCCACCTTTGTAAAGCTTACCATCATTTCCCGGAACCAGCGGAACTTTCTTCAATTCCTCGACTGTTTCTGGCGACAAATATCTGGGCGAGATATTGAAAAAATAATTGTATACGAGAGTCAACCAGTCTGTATTTGGTGGATTTACTGCATCAGCTTGCCAATCACATTCTGACTGAGTTGAACCAATCACATGAACCATTTTTTTCGCTACTTCTGTAGCATTCATCTCTGACACGCCGATCATGTTATGTAGAGGCACTACATTGGTTAAATCTCGGTGCAAAAACCATTCTAGATGATTGGCAAATATCTGTCTTGCTGTATCCTCTGAAATGTAAATAGTTCCGATCTGGTTGTTACCAAATACTTGTAAAGTATTATTCGCGAGAATAGCTAAGGGCAAACCGCGCAAATCTCGGTGATTGTCGCTGATGCAATAGCGCAGCATATTCGCAATCCACTGTCTATTTTGCAAGCTGGGTTTTGGTGCATCCTGCAACAAAACGCCTAGCTGTTTATTTTCGGTTAAGTGATGGCGCAAGTTAGCAGCAGTGAATGTTGGCAACGGCAAACCTGCATCTTTAAAAGCTGCCAAAATTGAATCTGGTAATGGCGGTTCGGGAATGTCGATATTGTCGGCGCGCAGTGGTTCTAATAATTCGTCCCACAACTTTTTTGAGGGTAGATTTCTGACTGTCGGAGGCGTTACCCATCTTGTTTGTGACCGAATTTCCCGACTTCCTTGAATAAAAATTACAGAATTTTGACGTTCAGTTACAGCGTGTTCTACAGCCGATCGCACAACTTCTCTCTGATACAATAACTGTATGACAAAGCGGTGCAGTTCTTCGAGAGCTTTGCTGGCGGTGATTTTGCCAACAGGCCAAAGTTTGTAAAATTCCTCTGGCTGATATCTACCGATATCTTGAACTAAATCAACAATTAAGTTAGCATAAGCGTGGGACAAAACGTGCTGCGCGAGTAGTTGGTTCCAAATAGCTCTCGGTCTGTCTTTTCCAGTTTGTCCGCTGTCGCTGCTGAGGTTATCCCGCGAACTATTTAAGTTGAAAAAACCGTTGATGTGAACGGGCAACCCAGTTTCCAACGGAAGCGGCAAAAAACAGTAAACTTTTCCGCCAACAGGTTGAGGATTTCCCTCGGTACTCACAGCATTAATTCTCGCAGCAGCGCCCGCCCAAGGCAAGACTTTTTCTTGACTTTCGTACATTGCTTGTATGACTTTTGCCAACTCGCCGCCTGCGTCTGTGCGAATTAAACTGACTGTTCTCCAAGTTGATTTGGTATTGCGATTTCGGCTAATGGTTTCTATCTCGTGGCGGTAAGAAACTGATACCAAACCGGCTGGATTTTGGCGGCACAATTCCAACAATTTGTCTGGTGTATCGGGAATTGCATCGAGGATTTGTTGCCGCGCTTCTCGTACTTCTTGCGGGTTCTGGGTGACAATTGCGAGAATTTCTTGCCTGGTTTCTTGACTGTTGGCGGGGATTTCGTAAACTCGAATTTCCTGAACTGATTTCAAAAACAGCAGCAATTCTTCACCTGAATTAATCAGTTCGTCTAGCAGTTCCTTAACGTTGGATTCGGTAAATGCTTGTTTGCGAATTTCGCTATTCTCCGCGTGTTCTGCGGTTCTTAAAGGCAATCGAAACAAAGTGCCTTGAAAATTTGTATCTCCTAATGGCAATCCTCCCGCTGCGTAGACTTGCATAAAATCGGGATATTTTTCGTACCATTGAGTGTTTGCTAAATTCCACTCGCGTCCGGGTTCTTGTCGGGAAGTGCCGGGAATAGCTGCGCCGTGAGGGTCAAAAAAGATAATGCGATCGCGCGAAACGAAGCTGGGATAATCTGTAACGTGATATATTGCATTAAACCCGACACCAAATCTACCAGTTTTCTGCAAGTCTCGCGCTTTCTCGCTTTGTCCCAGGCTGCGAATGCTGTCAAAATCTTTATCTGTAAATACGCGATCGTTGTAGACTAGCATCGCCGGCCCCATGAGCTGTATCATGCGATCGTCAGGCAATTGTTTAGCCTGATGGTGGCGCCAATCGAGAGTAATTTCTACCCGCGTTGCTTTAGCGTCGTCAGCATTTTGGATCAATTCTTTGATAATGCCAACGCCTTCGGGATAATCTCGGATAATCCCTCTCAAGCGGGCGATTAAGGGTTCGGATTGGTAGAAAGACTTGCCCTCAATTTCGCTGTTGCTGTAAGCCATAGATGTTATGTTCGCTCTCTACCTAATACTATACAAGCAATTAGTGTCAATATAGCTAAGTAAGTCGGCGCAAAAAAACCAAACTATGTTAAGATAAGTAAACAAAGATAATACATCTACTGAGGTAACTCAATATATGGGCGCTAGATTAAGGGTATTCCTGACTCAACAGCAAGACAAAACTCTATTAAAACTG
>JAJAYT010000149.1 GCA_026786085.1 Microcoleus sp. CAN_BIN18
CGGGTATTGTCAATTGTGTGGTGCATCCGCGCTACTTTGATGCGTTGCTTCTCGTAATTATTTGACCGTTTCTTTTTCCTAGATAGTCTGCGTTGCAGCGATTTCAGCTTGAAGAGCATCTTCCTAAAAAATTTGGGCGGTTTTACGAGAACGCCATCACTGGTAGCGAGAAACTTTTCTAAGCCAATGTCTACACCAATCGGATGACCGTGAGGCATTGGATCGGGTACATTAACATCAGACTGAATACTAATACTGGCATACCAGATATCAGCTTTCAGTGTGATGCGTACTTGCTTAATTGCGAAACCTTCTGGGATCGGTCTATGCAAATTAATCTGAATATTGCCAATCTTAGGTAAAAGGATCGTATTGCCCGCTATAGGAGATTCTTTAAACTGTGGAAATAGTAGAGACTTAAATTGCCCATACTTCTTAAACCGAGGAAACCCAGTCCCTCTTGCTTGAAAAGCTTCCCAGCCTCGATGTAACTGCTTTACGGCTTGCTGTAAGACTTGAGAAGGGACTTCACCTAATCGGGGAAACACTTTCTTGGCTTTTGGCAATGCGTTAAGTTGTTTAATCACGCCCTGGAATGGTAGGTCGGCAGACATGATATATTCGTGTTTTATGGAACATCGATCGATCGAGCATTTCCTACTATTACACCAGTCTTTAATCTCTGCTAACCCATAGCTGTAAGCCACTCTGCACGTTTCCATCCACCCAGACAGTTTTTCCTGTTGGGTGGCATCTGGATATATGCGATAGCGGTAAGTCATGGTTAGCATAGAGTTATTGTAGCATGATTTACTGGCGATAAGTATTCGAGTAAATGTATATTTAGTAGGTATTGAGCCTACTAAATATACGTGGCTTTCATCCCGTTGCTCATCTGGGTACAGATAGAGCGCGGGTCTTCCCGCCTGCTAAGATAAAAATCAAAAATCTAAAGTCTAAAGTCTAAAATCAAAAGAGGGCGGCAAATGACTACAAGTACCAACTTTCAGCAGGATTACCAACGGGCAGAAGCGGCCTACATGGATGGCAACTATTCAGAAGCCGCAGCCCTAGTTTATCAATTAGTAGAAGATTTTCCCGAAGACCCCAGCGCTCGCTTGCTTTGCGGACACATCTACTGCTACGGATTGCAACAGTACGAGGTGGCGCGCGAACAGTACATGGTGGTACTGGGCTTGAGTGACGACGCTAGTTTGATCGAACACGCTCACAGCGGAATTACCTACACAGACCAATTTTTATCGGGAGAACTACACACCGAAAATATCGAGGCTTTGTCGGCTGAAACTGAATTGGAGTTCTACCCAGATTTATCTCTGGATCAAGGGTTAGAAGACCCGGATCTGGGACTTTTCCGAGGAAATTCCCCATCCGGGTCTTTTGTCGGTCGATCGCCAGATGACCTGGAAAACGAGGATTTGGCAGACTTGGACATGAGCGGCTTGGAGTGGGAACCCGAAGACAAATCTCGCGCGGCTGGTTCGATCGACGATTTAGCTTCTGATTCTAACCCCTTTGCTAGCGACAGCGGGGCGATCGCAGCTTATGCTGATGCCTCCTCGCCACTAGACATGGACGAGTTTGCCGACTCGGACTTTGGAGACTTTGGCGACTTTGGAGACCCTTTTGCCTCAGATGGCGAAGGGCTTGATGCTGCTGATTTGTCTAGCAGCAAAGTTTCTGGGAAAAAAGCACCTGACTCAGCGGATTCGTTTTCAGAAGCTCCGACTCAGATGCTCAACGGTCAAAATTTTGCCACAGCAGAAACCGGGAATTCCTTCGACTCGAACCAACTCGACTCCCGCACTGGGCCGTCGGACAATTTTGGCGAACCTTTTGCTCCGCTCGATTTGCCAGACGAACTTGACTTCAACGATGACTACGATTTCCAAGCCCAGCCCCAGACTGGCTCCGAACATGACCAGAACGCACCCCTAGAAGAGGCAGACCCTTTTGCCGAGCCGATGTCCTCGTCCTCTGGTTTCGGGTCTTCTCGATCTCAAAACAAGCAGCCGAATACTGACTCGGGCTACTCGTCCAACTATTCGCTGGCGGAAGACGAAACGCTGCTGATGGGAGGTGCTGTCCCCAATTCTCAGGCGTCAAGGTCGAGCCGAGGACAATTTAATTCGATCGATCGATCCACTCCCAACAGCAACGGTTACGGGGACTCGGAAGCGGGCTTTGGCTCTAAAGATAGCTTCGACTTAAACGGTTTTGATGACGACGCTTTCAGTGATGATTTCTCTCTAGATGACAACGAGCAAGCGACAGCTTTCGGGGCGTCAGATAACAGCAAAAGTGACTGGTCGTCAAGCGCTGGGAACGCTCAAGAACACAGTGGCTTTTTGGAGGACTTTGACGAGTTTGACGATTTGGACAATTTGCCGGACTTTGATATCTCAGAAGATGGCAACAGTTCGATTCTGACTAGAGGTAACACCAATTTCGGCAACTCGACCAGCGGCATGATGGGCACGACGGGTAGCAGCCTGGACTTTGACAACAGTGACGGCTCGGCAATTCGGGATGATGAGATATTTAGCATTTCCGGCCCGGCTGATGCGTCGGTGCCCAGTTTTGCTTCGACAGAAACAGAAGCGCTCGATACGTCGGTGACTGTAGAACAGGGGGGACTGGCTTTCTTGGAAAATGCCCCTTTGCTTACAAAACACTTCTACACGGCGATCGGGGCCGGGCTGGTTTCTCTGGTAGCTGTGGCTTTCGTTACCAACATCGCCTCCTATCAAGCTCTGCGCCAAGACAAGCCGGAGGCGATCGTTTACCTGCGCCAAACAGGCTGGGTAATGACCGCAGCAGCAGGTGTTACGAGCTTTTTGACTTCTTGGGGCATCGGCCAGTTGATCGCCAAGCAGGTGCGCAAGTCTTCGGACAATTTGCAAGCTCAGTTCGATGCGGTCTCTCAGGGAACTTTGGACGCTCGGGCGACGATTTATTCGGAAGATGAATTTGGCAAAATGGCCGCTAAATTCAATCACATGGCGAAGGTGATCCAAACCACGATTAGCGATACCAGGCGCAAGTCTGATGAGCAGGAACAGGCAAAGGAAGACTTGCAGCGCCAAGTGATTCGTTTGCTAGATGACGTGGAAGGAGCGGCTCGGGGTGACTTGACGGTGACTGCGGAGGTAACAGCCGACGTTTTGGGCGCTGTTGCTGACTCGTTTAACTTGACTATTCAAAATCTGCGTGAAATCGTTCACCAGGTAAAGCAGGCGGCTCGGGAGGTCAGCAAAGGCGCTACGGATAGTGCCAAGTTTGCGGGCGATTTGTCTTCTGATGCGCTGCGACAGGCTGAGGAACTGGCGGCAACCCTGAATTCGGTGCAAGTCCTCACTGATGCGATTCAACGGGTCGCAGAGAGCGCTAGAGAGGCGGAGGAGGTGGCTCGGGGTGCGGCGGCAACGGCTCTGAAAGGGGGCGAGGCTGTGGAGCGGACGGTAGCTGGGATTTTGGAAATTCGAGAAACCGTAGCAGAAACTACTAGAAAAGTCAAGCGGTTGGCTGAAGCTTCTCAAGAAATTTCTAAGATTGTGGCTCTGATCGCTACGATCGCCTCCCGGACGAATTTGTTGGCTCTTAACGCCAGTATTGAGGCGGCTAGAGCTGGGGAAGCTGGCCGGGGTTTTGCGATCGTGGCGGATGAGGTTCGACAATTGGCAGATCGATCGGCGAAATCTTTGAAAGAAATCGAACAGATCGTGATGCAAATTCAAAGTGAAACCGGCGCGGTAATGACGGCGATGGAAGAAGGTACGCAGCAGGTAATTGAGGGTACAAGATTGGCAGAACAAGCGAAGCGATCGCTTGAAGATATCATTCAAGTTACTAATCGAATTGATGTGCTAGTGCGATCGATTACGGCGGACACTGTAGAACAGAATGAAACAGCTCGCTCGGTCGCCAGTGTGATGCAGGCCGTCGAGCTAACTGCTCAGGAAACGTCCCAAGAAGCGCAGCGAGTTTCGGGTGCTTTGCAAAATTTGGTAGGCGTTGCTCGCGACCTTTTGACATCAGTAGAAAGGTTCCGAGTAGAAACAGCAGAAAGACAATAATTGATTGTTTAATGCTTTTTTCACTTCCTGATTTACAAGCACATTAGTGTGGCAATGATGGCAAACAAAAAGTAGCCTCGCAGTCTTGAAACGATTGCGGGGATGCCAATCCAGCACCTAAACAAACTAGGAGTTGTACAGATGAACGATAACATAGTAGAGGTAATTTCTGGCATATTTGGTGAGATTCAGCCGACGGGCTGTATTATCTCTACTCTTTCAAAAAATAGCAGGGCTATGCCAACAAAAGACTTAAGGTTGACGGTGAATGGAAAACGCTTACAGTTCACCGTTTAGTATTAGAAAATAGTTTGGGTCGTTCGATTAGACCAGAATACTTTTGTTGCCATAGTTGCGATGTTCGTAACTGCATTAATCCTCATCATTTATGGGAAGGTTCTAGACTGGAAAATTCTCAAGATAGGTTTAAAAAAGGACGAATTAAAGATGTAGGAAGCACATCTGCACCTCAACCTCAAAAACTACCGCGAGGCATAGAAATAATTCCTGGTATTAGGGCTGAAATACAGCCCAATGGTTGCATGATTTGTATCTTGGCTAAAAGAAGTGATGGTTACTCGGTTAAAACTATCAAAATTAACGGTAAAAATCAAAGCTTCTATCCGCACAGACTTGTACTTGAAGATAAACTGGGAAGATCGATCAAACCGGGTTATTTTGCTTGTCACAGTTGCGACGATCGCGGTTGTGTCAATCCCGATCATTTGTGGGAAGGAACTCCCGCCGATAACTCCCGCGATTCTATAGAAAAAAACCGCTTTCCTTTCGTTCCTGGCAAGATATGCCCTAACCGCAAGCTAAAACCCGAACAGGTGCAGCAGATTCGCTATCTTTTAGGTGAGGGGATATCGAAAGCAGAAATAGCTAGGACATTTGTAATATCTCGCAGTCAGATTATTCTGTTGGCAAGGGGAGAGATTTACAGAGATATTCTCTAAGAATACTAAAATAGACCCAATACAATAACGATTAAAATCAGGAATAAAAATATGCTGCCGGAACAACAACAGAGGATTATGGGCTACTTTATTGAGGAGGCAAAAGACCATCTCAATACGATCGAGCAAGGCTTGCTGAACCTGCAAACCACGATCGAAGACCCAGAACTGGTCAACGAAGTATTTAGGGCGGCTCACTCTGTCAAGGGAGGAGCAGCAATGCTGGGCCTGACCAGCATTCAGCAAACAGCTCACCGACTAGAAGATAGTTTTAAAGTTTTAAAAGAGTGCAGCGTTAAAGTAGACCAACAGCTAGAGTCCCTGTTCCTGCGTATTTTTGACACATTGCAAGGGCTGTTAGAGCAACTGTCGGGGCCTTTTGGGCTGACAGAGGAATTGGGAGAACAAATGGTTCGAGAATTAGAACCGGTATTTGCAGAACTCAACGGACACTTGGGGGGACTTGTCGGGCACTCTGGACACGATGGAGACGAGAGTAGTCCGTTGCCGATAACTCAACAAGTTCTGACAGGGATGGATGTCGGAGTTTTTAGCTCATCGAGCAGTTTTACGGACTCGGGGTCAGTTTACGCGATCGATGCTAGAGAAACAGAAGACAGCGCGCTCCACATGGTATTTGACTCGGACGTGCCGGCGAGGATGCGGGAAATGCTGCAAGAGTTCAAACAGCCCGAGGGGATAGAAAGTAGGCGGCAACTCAAGAACATTTGTCGGAACTTGAGAATGGCGGGGGAGGAATTTGAACTGCCTCGCTGGACAGAATTGATCGCCGCGGTAGAAAAGGCGATCGCCAACTCAGAAAATACTTACCGTACCTTAGCGCCAATAGTCATCAAAGACATCAAACAAGCGCAAGAAATGGTACTTTCGGGTCGATCTGGGTCGATCAAACCGAGCGCAAAACTGCTGGCGATGCTGCCGACGCTTCAGGTTCCAGAAACGGATTTTGATGATTTGCTGGCATTCGCTCAACCGGGTACGTCGGGAGCGAATTTGGTTTCTGTTGAAGATGCGGCTTGGGATCTGGGGGAAGGCGATGCACGGGCGGGGGAACAACTACTGCCGACTATTTCTGGGCTGAGCATAGATGAGTTGTTCGACCAACTCGACGGCGGCGAGAGCGACGATTATGGTGGGGGTCGATCGCCCCAGTTCGACGATTCCCCGGGGTTCGGAGAATCGGATCTGGAGATTGGTTCTTTTAGAAGTTCGACCCGCACGGGCCCAGAGGTGGGCGCTGCTGAACTCAACACTTTAGCTGACTTGTTTGACGGCGAGTCCCCGGATCTCGACGGTGCTTGGGAAGAAGATGATGACCTCGACTATGGGCAGTCTTCTGGGATGCGGGTGGAGGGAATGCTGGGGTTAGATGATGACAATTCCGGCGATTTTACTGATTTGTTGTTTGACGGATACGCTGTGGAAAATTCGGAAACGAACGCGGGGCATCCTCTAGAGGATCTCACGAGTTTGTTTGGGGAGGATGTGCTATCTGGAGGTGAGCTAGAGGGTTCGGCGACGGAGACCGATCGGGAAAATCAGGGTTTGAGCCAGTCGCCAACTCACAAACAACTTGAAACTGTTAACAGGAGCGGTTTGAATCGGCGACATGGCTCGGGCAAGAAGGGCCCTGGGCAAGCTGAAGAAGATGCCCTCGGTACGCTTTTGGACGAAGTGGCGGCCCAAACTTCTGTTGATGCTGACGCTCCTGATTTGGATGACTTGTTCGGCGATTTAGGCTTATCTGAGACACCAAATGTGCCGGGATCGAACGAGCTGACGGCAAGTGGTGGCAATGCTTCAAAAGATGCTGAAATAGATGATTTCCAGTTGCTCTCTGAGCTTGACGAGGACTCTGATTTGAGCGAGCTGTTGAGCATTACTTCTGGTTTCCTTTCTTCAGAGGGCGAAGGTGGGGGGAGCAGGGGCGATCGATATTTAGCTACTGGTAGCGCACAAAACGAAGAAATTGATAGCGTTTTTAACATGACACCAAATTCTGAATTAGACATCTCTATGGATGGAGATTGGCTAGAAGATACTTTCGGGCTCGAAGACGAGTCTGTGCAATCGGCAAATCTGGAGTTAGAAGATACGGATCTAGATGCGCTGTTTGGCGATATCACCTCTGGCCCGATTTCTGAGGAGGAGAACCTGCCGGAGCGACCTGTCAGGGTCTCTGCTTCCCGAGAGGCGGCGGATTTGGCTGAGCTGTTCGGTTCTGTACCTACGGGTACTGAGTATGACGGGGAAGCTTCGGGGCAACTCAATGCGGAGTGGATGAATTTAGGTGGGGATTCAGAATTGCGATCGAATGGTGTGGAACCAGATGAGGGTGACTTGGCGAGTCTGTTTTCGGACTCGGAGGGGGCTGTTTCTGAGGGAGGATTGGCAGATTTGGGAGCGGTTGAATTTGGGGAATTGTCCGGCAGTCCTGATTCGGAAATTTCCAGTTTCGAGTCGGATGGTGGGGATTTCGATTTGTTGGAGGATATGTTTGGCGAAGGGTTGCCGTCGGGTGCTGTCGCGACAAACGGAACTGAGGATTTGTTCGATCGATCTGAAACAGCAGCTACTGAGGAGTCTAGCGACGAGGATGATTTGTTTGATGCCCTGGAAACAGACTTTTCGGCTGGGGATTTAGAGGCGCACTCAACAGAATCTCTCGACGGTATGTTTGAAGGCGATAATGATTTGCTGGCTGCTCTGGAAACCGGCGCGACTCTCAACACCGAAGAGTTGGAGGGTTTTGATGATTTGTTGGATTCGATCGATGCTGGCTCTCTGTTGACTTCGGAACTAACGACGGGCTTTTGGGACGCTGACGACGGATCGGATATTCAAGATTCCTCGGAATTGGAAGAAGCGTCGCTAGCAGACTTTTTTGGTGCAGAATCAGACGGCGAGGATGCCGAAGGCAATTTTGACGATTTAGAAGCGCTCTTAATTGCAGGGGGTGCTGGGGCGGCAATAGCAGCCTCTGTCGGTAGAAATCAGAATCCGGTAACTACGGAAGTTTTCTCGGATCTCGAAGACCTGCTCAGCGAGAGCGCAACTATGCCGGAAATTCCTGCACCGGGAAAAACTGCCCGTAAAGCTCGCCCCGCTACTAATGACGAGAGCGACGACGAATTTGGCGATTTGGAAAAACTGCTGGAAGATCCAAAGGACGGCGGCCGCTCACAGGGGGAAGGCAATATTGGGCCGTCGGCGCTCAACAGATCGAGGCGGAGTCCCCGCGCGGGCGGGTTCGGCGACCAGACGATGCGGGTGCCGGTCAAGCAACTGGACAACCTCAGCAATTTGATGGGGGAACTGGTGGTCAACCGGAACAGTTTGGAGCAAGACCAAGAACGGATGCGGCAGTTCTTGGACAATTTGCTGCACCAAGTAACGCTGCTGAGTGATGTCAGCCAGCGGACTCAGGATTTCTACGAGCGGAGTCTTTTGGAGATTGCTTTGCTGGCAAATCGTCAGGGACATCGATCGCCCTGGCGCTCTGAGGAGTCGTCCCACCAACGCGAAAGCGCTTGGAGACCAGAAGAAATGGACAGGTTTACTCCTTTCCACAGTTTGGCTCAAGAGATTATCGAGCTGATCGTGCGGGTGCGGGAGTCGGCTGCGGACATTGAGTTTTTGGTGGATGAGGCGGATCAGGTGACTCGCCAACTGCGACAAGTTACGACTCAACTGCAAGAAGGTTTGACTCGCGCCCGGATGAAGCCGTTTGCGGAGACGACTGACAGGCTGTTCCGGGCGGTGCGGGAAGTTGGGATTAAGTGCGGGAAGCAGGCTCAGTTGCAGGTTGAGGGTAAGGATATTTTGATCGACAAGATGATTGTGGATCAGCTTTATGACCCGATGACTCATTTGGTGAATAATGCGATTACTCACGGGATCGAACCGCCGGAGGTGCGTCTGGCGGCCGGGAAGCCTGCTGTGGGAAGGATTACGATTCGGGCTTTCCACCAAGGAAATCAAACGGTGATTTCGGTTTCTGACGATGGGGCGGGAATTGACCCGCAAAAGGTGAAGGCGAAGGCGATTAAGCAGGGTTTGCTGACGGCGCCTCAAGCTCAGAGAATGTCTCGCTCGGAAGTTTACGATTTGCTGTTTATGCCCGGTTTCAGCACTCAGGAGCAGGCGACAGAGTACGCCGGCCGGGGGGTTGGTATGGATGTGGTGCGGACTTCTTTGCAGGAGATTCGGGGGACTGTGGGGATTGATTCGACGATCGGCAAAGGTACTGTATTTACCATCCGTTTACCTCTGGTATTGAGTATTTCTAAGGCTCTGACTTGCATTAGCGATCGAGCTCGGATTGCTTTCCCGATGGACGGAGTGGAGGACATGATCGATGTGCCACGGGATCAGGTAACGACGGGGGTAGACGGTTTGCCTTGCATTGAGTGGCGGGGTTCGATTTTGCCGTTCCGGCCGCTGCGGGATTTGTTGGCTTACAACCGTCATTTGGGCCGGGGCAGCGTTTACGGGTTTAATACTGACGATGACATGATTTCGGTGATCGTGTTGCGCTCTGCTGGCAATTTCTTGGCGGTGCAGGTGGATCAGGTTTCGACGGAACAGGAAATCGTGATCAAGCAGTTGGAAGGGCCGGTGCCGAAGCCGATCGGGATTGCGGGTGCTACGGTACTTGGGGACGGCAAAATTGTGGCGATTGCGGACGTTCTGGAACTGATCGATTTGGCTACTGGCAGGCTGCGCAAGGAAGCTGGCGGTACGCTTTGGGATGAAAGTGGCGATCGGGCTGCTGCGGAGGCTGCTGAGGAGAAAACTGAGCCAACTGTGCTGATTGTGGACGATTCGATTACGGTGCGATCGCTCTTGTCGATTACTTTTGAGAAAGCTGGCTACCGGGTTGAAGAAGCTCGCGACGGTAAGGAAGCTTGGGAAAAAATGAAATCCGGTCTGCCTTGCGATATCGTGTTCTGCGATATTGAAATGCCGCGAATGGACGGTTTGGAGCTGCTTTCTCGGATGCAGAAGGATGCGGTTTTGTGCGAATTGCCGATCGCAATGCTAACTTCTCGCGGTGCTGACAGACACCGCCAAATGGCTTACAGTTTGGGCGCAAAAGGTTATTTCACTAAGCCTTATTTGGAGGAGCAATTGATGGATGCTGCTGCTCGGATGTTGAAGGGTGAAGTTGTTGGTGCTCCGGTTGTTGTCTAGGTTAGGTGATGTTTGAATGGGTATGGGTTCTGTGAGGGCTAAAGTCCTCGCAGGACTTGTATTATATGACGATCGATTACAGCATTTCTGAGCGACGATTTACCGCAATAAGTAAGGTTCGTAGTGCGGACTTCAGTCCGCTCTTATTGCGGACTAAAGTCCGCACTACGAACCGTTTTTGTTATGTTAATCGATCGGATATAATATAAGTCATAATGTAGTTAATTAGCAAAAAGTGGAATATCTATCATGAAAAAACGATTATTTTTGAAAGCGGGTGTAGCAACAGTAAGTATGGCATTGTTGTCATCCTGTTTGCCTGGGAATTCAGATGTTATGGCTGCTTCTAAGGGTGTTTTTGAAGTTACTAAAACTGAGGAAGAGTGGCGCAAACTTTTGACTCCGGCACAGTTTGATGTGTTGCGAAAACACGGCACTGAACGCTCTCATACTAGCATTCTCGATAAGCAATACGGGAAGGGGATTTATGCGTGTGCTGGGTGTAATTTGCCAGTTTTTGCGTCGCAAACTAAATTTGATAGCGGTACTGGCTGGCCGAGTTTTTCTGACCCGATAAAAGGGGCGATCGCCACATCGATCGATAATTCGCTGTTTGGGACTAGAATTGAGGTGCATTGTCGTCGCTGCGGCGGGCATTTGGGTCACGTATTTGATGATGGCCCGGCACCTACTGGGAAACGCTACTGCATGAATGGTGTTGCTATGAAGTTTATTGCTGGCTGAGGTTCTTTGACTGCGATAAAGAAACCGGGTTTCTGCGTAAATCTCGGTGAGGATGCTTAAATTCTCGTAGAAACCCGGTTTCTTGCACCGCGGGGTGTGGAATCTCATAATTATCGACGCGCCAGACTGCTGGTGCACTCCTGATTCGCGCGGATGGTATAGTGATTTTTGGGACGTGAGGGCGATCGAGGTTATTTATGGATGCTAAAGAACTTTTAGAAAAATATGCAGCAGGCGAACGCGACTTTCTGGAAGCAGAGTTAAGTGGGATAGACCTCAAAGGTGCAGACTTGAGTGGAATAAACCTATACTATGCAAATTTGTCTGGAGCTGAGTTGAATGAGGCAATCTTTACTAAGGCAAACCTCGATGGAGCAAACTTCAGTAGAGCATCCCTGCTAGGAACAAACTTAATCGGGGTGACAGGTTATAATGTCAATTTCAGTTTTGCAGACCTCAGCGGTGCTGACTTGAGTATGGCAAACCTCAATGGGGCAAATTTGAGTAATACTAAGCTGGACAATGCAAACCTGAGTGATGCCCAATTAAGCTCTGTATCGTTAACTAAAGCCTCCTTGAAGAACGCAAATTTAAAGAGAGCAAATCTGAGCGATTCAAATTTGACGAGGGCAAACTTGACAGGAGCAGAATTGAGTCAAGTGAACTTAAAGGGTGTTAGTCTTCAAGATGTCAATTTTCAGAGAGCCAAACTCCGAGGTGTCAATCTGTCTGCATTTAACTTATCAGCCGTGAATCTGGCTGAGGCGGATCTTAGTGCAGCCGGCCTCACAGGGACAAACTTAAAAAAAGCCTGTCTGGCAGGGACAAATCTCTAAAGAGCTGTTCTTGAAAAAGCAAATTTGATGACAGCCAATTTGGAGGGAGCCAACCTTAAAAAAGCAGACTTGAC
>JAJAYT010000150.1 GCA_026786085.1 Microcoleus sp. CAN_BIN18
AATTCTGCGATATCATCGTCCTCTACGGTCGCAAACCCCGCACCAAAAACCCCGAACAATTAATCGCAGAACTAGACTGTCTCTACAACTTAGGTTGGCGGCGCGGCGTGTTCATGGTAGACGACAACTTTATCGGCAACAAACGCAATGTCAAACTGTTGCTAAAAGAGTTAGAAGTTTGGCAAATAGAACACAAATTCCCCTTCAACTTCAACACAGAAGCATCCATCGATTTAGCCGAAGACCAAGAATTGATGGATATGATGGTGAAGTGTCATTTCAATGCAGTATTTCTGGGAATTGAAACCCCCGACGAAGAAAGCTTGCAAATGACCAAGAAATTCCAAAACACCCGTAATTCTCTGATCGAATCTGTAGAATTGATTGCCAAATCCGGTTTACGAGTAATGGCCGGATTCATCATCGGATTCGACGGCGAAAAAGCAGGCGCAGGCCAACGCATCGTAGACTTTGCCGAAGCAGCAGCAATTCCGAGTACAACCTTTGGAATGTTGCAAGCTTTGCCACACACTGCTTTATCCCACAGACTCGCAAAAGAAGGGCGATTGCGCGACAAATCTGGCAACCTCAACCAGACTACTTTGATGAACTTCATTCCCACGCGGCCGCTAGAAGACATCGCGAGGGAATATGTCCAAGCATTTTCTGATGTGTACGATGCTGAGAAATACTTAGACCGCACCTATCGCCACTTCTTGATGTTGGGTGCACCTACAGCAGATATACCATCAAGAATCCCCAGTTTGATCGATTTGCGAGCACTGCTAACTGTAGTTTGGCGGCAAGGAGTCAAGCGTTCAACTCGGTGGAAGTTCTGGCATCATTTATTCAGCATTATCAGACGCAATCCGGCGGTTTGGGATCACTATTTAACAGTGTGTGCTCACAACGAGCATTTCCTAGAATACCGTCAAATTGTGCGGGATCAAATCGAAGAACAATTGGCCGAGTTTTTGGCTGACGAAGCTCAACAGGCTCAGCAAAAAGCGCTGATAGCTTCCATTGCAGAAAAACAAGTGCAAGTAGTTTAATACGAGTTCTGGGTGCGCACTGCGCACCTTCTAATAGAAGTTGTTAAAAAACCCGGTGTTTGGCAGCAGCCGGGTTTTGGTTTGTTTATAATAATAGCTGTGGTACGATCGACAAACAAACAATTAATTTGGGGCGCGGGTGTGAGTAAGTGATTCCAGAATTCGATGAAAACGGCAATCTACCGCCAGGAGTTCATTTTTGCGAATGGGAGGAGTTTAAGGAAAGATTTGGCACTAATTTTAAAAGAGAGAACCTGATACGGGGCTTGAAACTGGCAATGACCCAGTTAAAAGCAGCAGGTGCTAGAACTATCTATATTGATGGTAGTTTTGTTACCAGCGAAGAAAGGCCTAACGATTTTGATGCTTGTTACGATCGCGAAACTGTAGATAGGGAGTATTTGAGAATCAATGCTCCTAGATTGTTCAATCATCATGATCGAAATGCCCAAAAAGCTAAGTATAGAGGGGAGATTTTCCCCTCCGATGAACCTGTCGGTAATTACGGCGAAAATTCCTTTGAATTTTTTCAAAAGGATAGAAGACACAGGAAGAAAGGAATTATAGCGATAGACTTAATGAGGTGGGAACCATGATTAAAGATGAATTAGAGTATGAAGTCAGCCAAGAATGGGTGGAAAAATTCAACAAAACTATAGCAGCGATGGAGCGGGATGAAGAAGCAAAAAGAAAGGACTTTCTCAGATGGGAATCCGGTCGAAGTGTCATACAATGCCATTTGGATCAGTTGCATGAAGAAATAGCGGAATATGAAAGATTGATAGCCTGTGACAAGAGTAAGCCGATCGAAATTGTAGTTGAGAATTTCAATAAACTGTCGGATGCTTTAATTAAAGCTCGGATGGCAGCCAAAATGAGCGAGGAAGAACTAGCAGAAATTTTGGATATTGACCCAGAACGCATCAAGGAATACGAGGGGAAAAAATATCAAAATGCTAGGTTGACGGAAATTCTTGATATTAGCTTGGCTTTGGGTTTGGAGTTTAAGACGGCTGTGATGCAGGTAGATTTTGAGGAAATAGAGGTTATGAAACAAATAGCAGCAGAAAGGCGGCAAAGAAAACTGAAAAAAGCAAGTAAACAGTTGAGAGTTGAGAGTTGACTTCGGCAGTTGAGAGTTGAGAGTTGAGAGTTGACTTCGGCAGGGCTAGGTTTTTAATAGTGGATTATATAGAAGTTAAGCTCATGAAAAGTCAAATATACAGTCGGTAGTACAAGAAAATTAACAAATACTATTGGAGGCTTGGTATGGGTATTTTGGCGATTCGAGCGGACGAGAGAGTTAAGGAAATTTATTTTACAGAAGAAACAATTAGTGTTGATTTAATGGATGGACGAACCATTACCGTGCCTTTAATTTGGTATCCAAGATTGTTTAATGCAGCTCCCAAGCAAAGGGCAAAATGGGAAGTATGCGGAGGAGGCTATGGCATTCACTGGGAAGAAATCGATGAAGACCTCAGTACAGAAGGAATGTTGCGCGGAGCACCTGCTCCTAAGTCTTCTACTTGACAATTTATGAGCTAAGAAATATTGAAAAACGCAGATGATTTGCGTTCATCTGCGTTAATCTGCGGTTTAATTAAACCCTTTTAAACTCAAGCCGCCACCTTATCTACAGGCTTTACTAAAGTGAGGAAGTCGTGAAGTTTTTCACCTTCAATCACCTCAGTTTCCAATAGTTTCGAGGTAATTGTTTCTAACAATTCTCGATTTTCCTTGAGAATATTCAAGGCTTGTTGGTGCGCCGTTTCGACAATCTCTTTGACTTCTTGGTCGATCGCCTCAGCAGTTTGGGCACTGACAGCGCGGCGGGCATTTCCCATACCGTCGTTGAGGAACATCGCCTGCTGGCCTCGATCGTAAGCTAGAGGCCCCAAAACCTTGCTCATACCGTAAGTTGTCACCATTCTCTCGGCTAAATCTGTCGCCTTTTGCAAGTCGTTTGACGCGCCGGTGGTGATGCTGCCGAAGACAACCTCTTCCGCCGATCGCCCACCCAACAGTGTAGCAATCTGACCGCGCAACTCCGACTCATCCAACAAGAAACGATCTTCAGTAGGAACCTGCAACGTGTAACCCAATGCAGCCATACCGCGCGGGATGATCGAGATTTTCGCCACTTCGCCGCCACCAGTCATCACAGCACCAACCATCGCGTGCCCGACTTCGTGGTAAGCCACAATCTTCTTCTCTTTTTCGTTGAGCACCCGGCTCTTCTTTTCCAAGCCAGCTACAACGCGCTCAAATGCCTCTAAAAAGTCTTCCTGTGCCACAGCGAGGCGCTTGTTGCGCGCCGCTAGCAAGGCAGCTTCATTGACCAAATTTGCCAAATCTGCGCCCGAAAAACCGGGGGTGCGAGTGGCGATCGCCTTCAAGTCAATATCCGGGCCCAACTTCACTGTTTGAGAGTGAATGTTCAAAATTGCTTCGCGGCCAGATAAGTCCGGGCGATCGACTAAAACTTGGCGATCGAAACGGCCTGGGCGCAACAAAGCAGCATCCAAACTTTCCGGGCGGTTAGTTGCAGCCAGCACAATTACTGTAGTATTACCCGCAGCAAAACCGTCCATTTCAGTTAACAGTTGATTGAGAGTTTGTTCGCGTTCGTCATTACCGCCAAACATCCCGCCGGTACTACGAGATTTGCCGATCGCATCCAATTCATCAATGAAAATAATACAAGGAGCCTGTTTTTTCGCCTGCTCAAATAAATCTCTAACTCTCGCAGAACCGACACCCACAAATAGTTCTACAAACTCCGAACCGGAGATGCTAAAAAACGGCACACCAGCTTCACCAGCCACTGCCTTTGCTAACAAAGTTTTGCCAGTTCCCGGAGGCCCGACTAACAGCACACCCTTCGGAATTCTCGCGCCAATTGCGGTATATTTGTCGGGAGTTTTCAGGAATTCCACAACTTCGACTAATTCAGTTTTAGCTTCTTCTACGCCGGCTACGTCAGCAAAAGTAATCTTCGCAGATTCGCCTTCGACGTAGACCTTAGCTTTGCTTTTGCCGATCGACAGTGCGCCCTGTGGGCCGCCACCGTTGCGGTTCATGAAAAATTGAAAAATCGCCACAAAAATCAGCGGCGGAACCACCCAGCTTAAAACACTGCCGATCCAGCCATTTTTGGAAGGGGGAGTTGCCGCAAACTCAACGCCTTTTTCTTCCAAAAGTTTAGGCAGTTCCAGGTCAAAAATCGGCGTAGTTGACAGCACTTGACCGGGTTTGTCGCCTTCGCCTTTGAGTTGGTAGCGAATTTCATTTTGGCCTACCGAAGCTCGCACGACATCTTGTTCTTGGACTTGGTGGACGAACAAGCTGTAAGGCACTTGCGGAATTTGCGGCCCGAATAAATTGGGCAAAAAGATGTTTGCTAGCAGAAACAAACTGGATAGCAATAACAAGACATTGCTAATTTGCCGAAAACGAGGGGGTTGGGGCTGGTCTTTAATTGCCATTGATAACTGTCATCCTTTACTTTTAGCCAGTTTTATTCATCTATTTTCTCATCAAATACGCACGCGGTGTCAAGCGGATTTCCTCACTCGATTGGGTGGGTTAACCCGGTAGCACGGATTTGGTTAGAGAATGAACCGCGAAGGCACGAAGAACAGGCGAGACGCCTGTTCCACGGAAGAGAAGAATAGAATAGAAGAGAAGATTACTATATTTGTGAAGGGTTGGTTAGTAGTTGCTGAATGGTTATTAGTTCAGAATTGGTTGAAAATTATCTTCCTCTTTTCCTTTGATTCTGTGGAACAGGCGTCTCGCCTGTTCTTATTCTGTCTTCGCGGTTCGTTATAATTATGCAGCTTCTGGGTTTAATTGAATCATTTCCCAAGTAGTATATGTGCCGATCGCACCCCAAATCGCGTAAGGCAAAAGTAACAAAGCCGCGGTTTGAGAAATCGGCAAAACAGCCAACAGCAGCACAACTCCCAAAATCTCGCCAACGCCTCCCAAAATTGTCCCTACTTTCAGACTTTTGGCTCTAAGAGTCGCGGGAATATAAGCAACTGTGACAATTTCTAACAGCAAGTAAACAGCCATCAGCACCCAAGTTTTGAGACTCCCTGGCTCATGTTCCCACACTACAGCAGCACTGCCGGCCCCGCAAGCAAAAATCACCGTCCAAATTAACGGAATAGCAGGCTCAAAAAACATCCAATCCGGTCTTTGAAGTTTGACGGCCCAGTTAATATCGCGGAGTTCAAACAACAGAGTGCCGAAGGCGACTGAGAAAGTCACGCCGCCGATAATCATCCAAGATTCAATCATGGTTCTCAACTTTCAAATTGCTTGATCGCTCATTAAGTCGATCGTGCCAACTCAAGCCCAAACTTCCATCAGCCTTTAGCAATAACTTCAGCAAAGCCAAACCCAACAATCGCTAACCGCCCGAGACATTCTTAGCAAACTCTTCGCG
>JAJAYT010000151.1 GCA_026786085.1 Microcoleus sp. CAN_BIN18
ATGGGCCGGGTTTATTTCCCCGTCTAATAATTTTTATTTGGGGTCTTGGTGCTCACTTCCGCCCGAACCACAGCTGCGGCCCCTCTTGCCCACACTACGAACCTATGTTTTAGATGATATGATTTAGTTTAAAAGTGCGATCGCTACGCCCCGGCTTGCGCCTACGAACTCTTCACCCAAGTAGTGCTAGTTGCGATCGATTTTTAGATATGTAAAAACTGTATATAATAGGAAGTTTTGAAAGTGGAGGGTAACGGAGCGAACAACCAACCAGCAAAGACTACAGAATCGGCTAGTAGATTGCCGCAAGTCACTATACCCGTAACACTTTATGCCTTTGGTAATAGACAAAGCCCGCGTCCTCCCCGTCTCAGTAAAGACATTACCGTTGAAAACGATTGTGTAAAACCTACCAAGCCACCAACAGGAGCATCTACTTTTGGTGATATTCAGTACGCACCGCTGACAGGACATTATTATCAGCTCGATCGAGATAGAAAATTGCCTGAAGGTCTTGATGTTATCGCTGATGGTAAAGATGTTGGCGGTACTCATGCCCGGACTCATCATACTATCTACCCCAATCGAGAAATGCCATTTACAGAGTTTGTCGATAAATATCTCGGTAGCGGTTGGATTTATGCCGGAAAGAAAGAACTAAAATAAGGAAAATAGGTAAAATAAATGCTTCAAGAAAACACTGCAAATAATACAGAAATTTGGCAGAAACTTGTTAAGAGCGAGATTGTTTACATCGAAAGCCGTCAAAACTTTATCAGAGATTGTCCAAATAAGGTAGCAATTTTTCATAAAGCTCTACATACCCCTACGGAGAGAGGCACAGCATTGCGACTTATAGAGTATCTCAAAACTGAAGAACGCCAGCTTTTGTTCGACGATTTAATTGACTTAGCTAGCGTTTCGCACTCAGATATTGAACTTTGCCGCCAAGCTATTCTTGCTTTACCTAAATCATGGCTTATAGAAAATATTGAAACAAGTACCGCTAAAATTCTTAAAAATGGAACGGATGAAGAGTACAGACGACTGTTAGAGCTATATATTGAAATTGACTTAGGATTGGCGGGAAGACTTGCTAAACAAGCATTGGATCATGCAGATCCTGATGTTTGCGAGGTTGGAGAAGATTTCGATAACTATATCAAAAGGGCGGGTAGCGAACGTATTGCTCTCAAAGTCAATTAGAGAGCGTAGGCGCAAGCCGGGGCGTAGCCATCGCACTTTGATTGATGATATACTTTAAAAGTGCGACCGAACTCTTCACCCAAGTAGTGCCATGACTGCTAAAACTCTCAGTCCCCCCGAACAAATAGTTGAGCTATCGAATATCAGTTGGCAAACTTACGAAACTTTGCTTGCCGAAATCGGCGATCGGCCAATTAGACTGAGATACAATCGCGGCAATTTGAAAATTATGGTGCCTTCTCCAGAACATGAAATTTACAAAAGAGTAATGGGTCGATTTGTTGAAACATTAGCAGAAGAATTGGAACTTAATATTGCTCCACTTGGTTCTACTACATTCAAACGTCCTGAACTCATTGGTGTAGAACCAGATGAATGTTTTTACATCCAAAATGTTAGTGCAATTAAAGGCAAAAAAAGACTTGATATGAGTCAAGATCCGCCGCCGGATTTAGTGGTGGAAATTGATATTACCAGCAGATCCGACAGTACGTTGCAAATTTATGCCGATCTGGGAGTGCCGGAAGTGTGGATTTACAATGGTTCGCGGCTCAGAATTAACAGATTGGAGAGTCAAGGGTATGTGGAGTGCGATCGTAGTTTAGCATTTCCGAGTGTGGCTATTTTAGAGATTGTCAGTTTTCTGGAACAGTCGGAAACAATGGATTATTTGGAATTAGTTAAAGCATTTCGGACTTGGGTAAAGAGCCAAATTAGTTAAAACCTAAACAATCTTAACTTTGAATGAGGTTATTCCCCAGAGCGCTATAATCGCTGAATGGGAATATCTGGAGAAATCTCAATTATTGAAAGTTTGCCCATTTCAACTACTGTATTTCCGAGAAGTGTATTGTGCATTGCCTCAAACTTAGATTCATCCTTAGCAATTCGTTCGTAGTGCAAAATTACGTGATAACGCTTTTCAATTGGCTCTCCAGAATCCGAAATTTCCACCGCGTCCCAATCTATATTTTGAGATTCTTCGGCTTGCTGGCGGTAGCGAGAGGCTAAATGTTCTAAGGCGATCGCGATCGCGTGTTCTTTCGTTTGTCCGTAAAAATTCATGGTATCATCAGGGCGATCGCTCAGAGATGACGAAATCTGACAAAGATACTGCCCGTTTGATTGAGCGCAAACGTCGATCGCAATTGTACCAGCAGTGCGATCGGGCTTGATTTCAGTCATCTCAACCTCCCTAAAAAATATACTTTTCGATTGCGAGGCGATCGCGAACAATCACATCAAGGCGTTGACATACTCACAAGCCTAAAAGTGCGGTGATTATTGACATTGACGCTTGATTCGGATAACTTTTCGATTGTTGCCTCTATATTATACTAAAGTTAGGGGAGTAATTGTGAAGTCAGGGCGATCGATTATTAATCGAATCTTAGCAAAAATTAGAGCGATCCTCGTAGAGGATCGCCCGTCTATTCCCCTTGCTGAATTTGACTTCTCACCCACTCGCGGAACAAGCGAATTAAAGCATTTTCTTTTGTAGTCCTTCTCAATTCCAAAAACCTCAGCATTTCAACTTGCGACAAAAAAGGAAAAGTCGGAGAAACATCTCTTTCTACATATTCCTGTGCTTCCAACTGATAAATTATTAAACGATTTCCGTCGTAGCGCCAAACTTCCGGTACGCCTAAACTTGCATATAAAGAAAGGCGATCGATCGAACTGCTAGTCACGTCAATTTCCACCACTAAATCTGGCGGCGGATCTTGATTTAGATCGATTTGTTCTTTGTCCCAAACCACATTCTCATTTTGGATATAGTAGCACTGATCCGGTTCTAAACCGCGAGCCAAATCCTCGCGCCTGCAAGTTAGAGAACCCAAACTGCAAATTTCAACATTCAATTCATCACTCACGCTTTCTACAAAACGTCCCAAGATTTTTTTGTACTTTTCGTGGGGTGCTGATGGAGTCATAATTTCTAAATTTCCGCGATCGTAAGTCATGCGAATTCCTCCCTGTTGGGCTAACTCATGTAGCAGAGATTCGTAAGTCTGCCAACTAATGTTTTTTAGCAGAATTCCGGGTGTTGGGGTTTGAATCAGGGTGGCTGTCATGGCGACCTACCTGGGTTGTAGATTATTGATCGTATCTTAGCAAAAATTATTTTAATTAAGGAGCAGCCCGACTCACTCCCCAGACTGAATTTGACTCCTCACCCACTCCCGAAATGCTCGAATCATCGATGTTTCTCCCGCAGTATTCTGCATTTCTAGAAACCGGAGAATCTCAGCCGCCGACAGAAACGGAAACTTAGGCGAAACATTTCTTTCTGCATATTCTTTGCCCTCTAACTGATAAAATTTTAGGCAGGAACCGTCATAACGCCAGACTTCCGGCACGCCCAAAGCTGCATACAATTCCATTCGGTTAATCGAACTGCTGGTGATGTCAATCTCGATTACTAAATCTGGTGGCGGATCTTGATTTAAGTTGATTTGCTTGAGATTGCGGACACTTGCCTCATTCTCGATGTAGTAGCACTGATCTGGTTCCAAACCGCGTTCTAAATCCTCGCGCCTGCAAGTTAGTGAACCCAAACTCCGAATTTCGACATTTAATTCTTCAGTTACACTTTCAACAAAACGGCCTAAAATCTTCTTACTGCCTTCATGCGGTGCTGATGGAGTCATAATTTCTAAATTTCCGCGATCGTAAGTCAGGCGAATTCCTCCCTGTTCGGCTAACTCATTCAGCAGGGATTCGTAAGTCTGCCAGCTAATGTTTTTTAGCAGAATTCCGCTAGTTTGATTCTGGATTAGGGTGGCTGTCATGGCTACCTACCTGGGTTGTAGATTATTGATTGTATCTTAGCAAATATGATATTTGAGTTATTTCATAAATCTGCGATCGATCGCCAAACCGCAAATAAACGCAAATAAACGCAGATAATTTTAACAGTCGTGGACGCACCAAAATCAAAGAAACCGGGTTTTTTCACGAAATCCTTCGCCGCAGCGATGAGATTAGGGAAAAAACCCGGTTTCTGGCTACCTTTTCAGGCAGTACGTAGGCGCAAGCCGGGGCGAAGCCATCGCACTATTCGTAGGCGCAAGCCGGGGCGAAGCCATCGCACTTAACACACTACTTCGCAGCTTGACGCTCTTTCGCATCCTTGATCACTTCCTCAGCGATATTGCTCGGACAAGGAGAATAGTGCGAGAAAGACATCGAAAACTGACCGCGCCCAGATGTCATGGTACGCAAATCGCCAATGTAGCCAAACATTTCGCTCAACGGCACATCTGCCTTGATCCGCGCTCCTGTTTGTCCTGTTTCCTGAGCCTTCATCATCCCTCGGCGGCGGTTGAGGTCGCCGATGACATCACCCATGTGATCGTCTGGGGTGAAGACATCGACATTCATAATTGGTTCGAGCAACTGAGGCCCAGCTTTGGGAACCGATTGGCGGTAAGCGGCTTTTGCAGCAATTTCAAAAGCCATTGCTGAAGAGTCAACGGGGTGGAAGCCTCCATCAACCAGGGTGAATTTCAAATCCAAGCAGGGGAAGCCAGCCAAGACTCCCACATCGATACAGCTTTCAAAGCCTTTTTGCACGGCTTGCCAATACTCTCTCGGTACACTGCCACCAGTTACTTTTGACTCGAACACGAAACCGCTTCCGACTTCACCGGGCTCGACGATATAGCCGATTTTCGCAAATTGACCTGAACCACCAGATTGTTTCTTGTGGACGTAGTTGTCTTCGAGGCGCTTGGTGATCGACTCGCGGTAGGCTACTTGTGGTTCGCCAACTTCTACCTCGACGCCGTGGGTGCGTCTCAGAATGTCCACTTTGATGTCGAGGTGCAGTTCGCCCATGCCCTTGAGAATGGTTTCGCCGCTTTCTTCGTCTGTCACCATGTGGAAGGATGGATCTTCTTGCACCATTTTCGTGAGCGCTGCTCCCATTTTTTCTTCGCCTCCTTTGACTTTCGGTCTTACCGAAATGGAGATGACTGGTTCTGGGAAAACCATTGGCTCTAGGGTTGCGGGATTTTTGGGGTCGCAGATGGTGTGTCCGGTGCGGACGTTTTTCATGCCGACGATCGCTATAATGTCGCCTGCTTGAGCCGAATCAATTTCTTCGCGAGAATTGGCGTGCATTTCTACCAAACGGCTGATGCGCTCGGTCTTGCCTGTGGCGGTGTTGAGTACGGTGTCGCCTTTGGATATCTTACCGGAATACAAGCGGGTAAAGGTTAAAGCTCCGAAGCGATCGTCCATAATCTTAAATGCGAGGGCGCGCAGTGGGCCTTCTGGATCGACGATCGCGAAATTGCCTGTTTCCTCACCATCGAGATCAACCTCTGGCTGTGGCAATACTTCCATCGGGTTCGGCAGGTAGTCAACGACTGCATTGAGTACCAACTGCACGCACTTGTTCTTAAACGACGAGCCGCAGTAAGTCGGGAAAAATGCCAAGTCGCGGGTACCCTTGCGGATGCACCGCTTGAGGTCTTCGATGCTCGGCTCGTTTCCTTCGAGGTACTGTTCCATCAGGTGATCGTCCTGCTCGACGGCCAGTTCGATCAACTGTTCGCGGTATTTCTCGACATCATCCACCATATCGGCTGGAACATCGGTAATTTCGTAGCCCATCGGATCGCCAGAATCATCCCAGATCCAGGCTTTGCGGGTCAGCAAATCTACCGCGCCGCAAAACTTTTCTTCAATGCCGATCGGCAAAACCATTACCATCGGTTTAGCTGCGAGGACTTTATCGACTTGCTTGACAACTCGGTAAAAATCTGCACCCGTGCGATCGAGCTTATTGATGTAGACGATACGAGCAACTTTAGAATCGTTAGCGTAGCGCCAGTTAGTTTC
Organism: Microcoleus sp. CAN_BIN18; assembly: GCA_026786085.1. Taxonomy (GTDB): domain Bacteria; phylum Cyanobacteriota; class Cyanobacteriia; order Cyanobacteriales; family Microcoleaceae; genus Microcoleus. The sequence goes on from JAJAYT010000151.1 coordinate 6,055, forward strand.
AGATTGCGGTTCAACTCCACCCGAACCGCAGAATACACCGATGCCACCATCGAGAACCTTCAGCGAACGGTAAACCTCGATCGTGAAATCGACGTGTCCGGGGGTATCAATGATGTTGAGCTGATGCTCATTCCAGAAGCAGGTGGTAGCAGCGGATTGAATCGTAATCCCGCGCTCTTGCTCCTGTTCCATGAAGTCAGTCGTCGCCGCGCCTTCGTGAACTTCACCGATTTTGTGGATTTTGCCTGTCAGTTTCAGGATTCTTTCAGTTGTAGTGGTCTTGCCAGCATCCACGTGGGCGAAGATGCCGATATTTCGATAACGAGTGAGATCTTTCATAATTAGCGTTGAGATTAAATGCGACGAACCGTCGGCGACCAACTGCAAGCTTGACAAGCGAGGAATTAATGCTACCTTACCAGCGAGTACGGGCTGGATTTCCTTTTCCCTGTTTTTGGCAGGACTATCTTAATTTTGACACTTCTCCGTCATTCCTGCGAAGGATTCTTGGGTGAATAAGAAGACCGGGCGGTTGAAACCGCGTCTACACAAACAAAACCCGCCTCCGCGGGTTGAAGAACGGGCAGCGGTTGAAACCGCGTCTACACAAACAAAACCTGCCTCCGCAGGTTGAAGAC
>JAJAYT010000152.1 GCA_026786085.1 Microcoleus sp. CAN_BIN18
TTGAAGAAGTTTTAATTTCAATTGAGAAGTCATTGTTCGGGATGTAAACAATATCTTTTTCGATGGCGCTGCGATCGCGCCGCCAAATTCCGGGGTATTTACTGGCGAGTTCTAATGGGATTAGTTCATGTAAAAAGAAGCCCATGATTTGGGGAGTCGGGAATAAATTTACTCCTATTCTGTAGCCTCTGCTGGTTATGCTGGATTGAAAAATTTCACTCCAAACTTGAATAACCACGTCATAAATTACTTGTGGATGTAGTGGGTGTAGATCTATCAGTTCCCGTGTCTTCTCTTGCCAATCTTGGACAGGAAGCCCCGTATAGGGTGATTGCATTTACTCTATTTCCTGCAATAGTTCGCTGGGCGATACTCCTAGAGCTTTTGCTAACCGCAAAATGTTTAACAGGGCTATGTTCCTCTCACCCCGCTCAATACCACCAATGTAGTTGCGGTGCAGTCCGGCTAGTTCTGCTAACTTTTCTTGCGAAAAGCCTTTTGATGTTCTTAGCCTGCGAACTTGCTCTCCAAATTTTTTGAGCTCTGGATTTTCTGCCACATAAGCAAGATATCGGTGACTGCACTCCAAAATCTACACACTATGAGTGTGATTGAGGATTAAATGAAGCCAGCACGCCCATAGTCAGACCAAGCAGAATCAACTTGATGCCATCACTTTAATTGCTTTCATCGCTACTCCGGGTAATCTAGGGCGTAAGAAATAGATAGATTGATGTCTAATTGCTCACTTGCTAGCAACAGCCATCAAATATTTCGCGTGAATTTCTACCTCAGTCTCCAAAAACTCACTAAAACTTTCATGGCTTTTAATGAAAAAAGTTTGATTAGTTCCTTCGCAGTATGAGTAAGTCGGAGGATCTGCACCTTCTGATACTCGAAAAAAGCTGAATTGATAGCCTTGGTGCATGAAGAAAATAAAGGCATCCTCTGGTAGGGATTCAGCAAAGTTATTTTCCTGTAATAACTCGACAGCCCACTCTTGCAGTTGAGGTAGATGATTCAAGAAACAGTCCGATCCGCGCAAGAATTGACCAGCACTACGTCCCATAGATAACAGAAATTCTTGATAGGCGCGGGGCAGAGAAATTCCTAACTTTTGCTCGATCGCAATTACGTCATCGCGGGTACAGCCTACGAGTTCATCTGGCTTCACGAGTTTTAGTTCTATCAGTTGGTTTTTGACTCTATCTAAGTACATAGCTACTACATCCTTAACGTTTGACTTTTTAGATATCGTCTCTTTAAAAATACGGCTGTGCGTAAGTTACGATCAATTTAAAGTGTATCATTTACAGTCAGTCTGATGTTGGGGAACCGCCTGCGAAATTGCTCTATCACCTCACAACAGGAATGACAGGGTTCTCTTTCCGTCCATAGATTTATTCTACCTTGAACCTCTGGTGTTTGAATATATCTCAATCCCACTTCCTCAAGGAGTTTCCGTTCGCTGTCATAGGCTCGTGAATGTCCGGGTGGGACTTCAAAAGTCTGAAATAATGGCTCGTCTGATAAACGAACTGTGCCGGGACGAGTCGATCGACCACTGACGGCTATCAATTCCCCACTATCATCCCCAATCTGGAAGTCTGCAACAGCAATATTTTTGTAGGCTGACACTCCTAGCTGTTCCCGAATTTGGCTAATACGAGCCATTAATTCTTCCATATTGCCCTCTTTATTTTTTCTAATACTTCCCCAGATTACCAAAGGGATTAAGCCATAAAGTAGGCAATTTTGCAAGATAGATCGCCCTTCCCGCAATTTTAATGAATCGAGAAAAGGGCATCAAGCGCAACTATCCCCGCAGGAATAGCATTTCAAGCATTCGGATCGATTCCCAATTCCCGAAGTTGAGCAGCGAGTGATTCGCTGCGCTGGCGTTCAGTTTCTAATTGGCCGATCGCACTTTCAAACCGCTATTAACTTCACCAACTTATTCAGCGTCTCCTTGGCGGATACTTGCAATTGAACCCCATCAATATCAAATCGAGGGTCTTCAATCAAATCTGAGTCGCTGCAATAAGCATCAACATCAGCAAACAACTTGTCTAAAATCTTAAACTCTGTCCCTGGTTGGAGATTATTGTCACCTTTAAACAGTTGTATAAACCGCCGTTCAAACTCATCAGCAGTAATTTTATTACCAACAAACTCTTCTAATAACTTGATGTACTTATCCATACTTATCCACCTCCAATATCTCCAGTGGTGGTTAATTCCACAACTTGTGCAGAAGTCAGTTTCCAGCCACTAATAAAATTGTCACCTGCATCTACCATAACATTCAAATTGGTTAATGGGTCAAAATAGTGCTTTACTGGTTCCCTGCGATAAGTACCCGCAATCTCCTGTACTCCCTGCTTCTGTAAGTGAGCTTGAATAGCCACTGCAAATGCTGCTGCTGTCTGCAAATTGTAATTTCCTGAGACACCAAAATCGGCAGCGTGTTTGAATTTCTTTTGAATTTGGCGATCGGATATCGGAATATTCATAATCTATCTATTTTTAGATTACTTGCCCAGATTACCAAAGGCATTAGGCCATAAAGTAGGCAATTTGGATACTATGAGTCTGATGTTGGGGGAAAGTTTATTCATAATCTATTTAATACCTTCCCACGTCAATATCAAGATTTATTAAATATCCGCAAGCAGGTACTGACATAATGCCAGTTTTAATTTATACTTAAAAGCAATTAAACCGTGAAAACTAAAGGTAATAAAATGTCTGAACTTAGACAAAATCTAATTACCAGAGATTGGGTAATCATCGCCACGGAACGGGCAAAAAGACCGGATGAATTCGCCAACAAGAAAAAGTTGATGGTAGCAGTGCAGCCATACCGTGCCGATTGCCCGTTTTGCGTGGGAAACGAGGAAGACGGAACCTTAGAAACTTTTCGTTTGGGCGACGATCGGACTGGCTGGAAAGTCCGCGCAATTGGCAACAAATATCCCGCCCTCTCCCCGACAGCAGAATGGATGAGAATATCATCGGGAATTCACCGCACGATGGCAGGAATTGGCGTTCATGAAGTAATTGTCGAACACCGGCGACATGATTTGACTACTGCTTTGTTGACCGTTGAAGAAGTGACAGATATACTTTTAGTCTACCGCCAGCGTTATGTAGAAATTAGAAAATATCCCCATATTGAAACAATTATTATCTTCAAAAATCACGGAGAAAGTGCCGGAACTTCTCTCGAACATCCTCACTCACAAATAGCAGCTACGCCCGTTGTACCCAGCCTATTTCGTAGCCGTATTGATGCAGCAATTCGCTATTTTGACGATACGGGAGAATGTCTGTTTTGTCGCACTTTAGAAGATGAGTTAGCGTCTGGTGAAAGAGTAATTTTTGAGACCGAACACTTTGTAGCTTTTATCCCTTATGCTGCACTTTCACCGTTTCATATCTGGATTTTTCCGCGCCGACATTCGTCTTCGTTTGATGATATTACTGATGCGGAAATTACGGATCTTGCTTATATTTTGAAAACTGTACTTGCTAAGCTTTATTACGGATTGAACGATCCTGATTATAACTATAATATTCGATCAGTCCCAACAGCCGAACAAGGGACAAAATACTTTCACTGGTATATCGCTATTATTCCCAGAGTGACGAAGCAGGCTGGGTTTGAGTTGGGTAGCGGGATGTTTATCAATACTGCTTTACCCGAAGAAAGTGCTGAGTTTTTGCGATCGATCGCAATTCCTAGCGACTGTAATTTCTGAACGATAGTACCATACTACCTCAAAGTCGGTGGTTGATAATTTTTACCTCCGGCAAAATAGACTTGGGCACCATTCCGTGTACTCCTTTTTGGGGATTATTAACAGCCTGCGTAATCCGAAAATTAACCGCAAGGGAAGAGAAAACATAAGCATCTTCTTCTTTGAAACCTGCAAAAGTTTGCAGCCAATAAACCGTCTGTTTTACAGCCAGTTCAAAGGCATCATCTAATGTTCTACCAAATCCCATGATTACAATATGAGTAGGCGTTTCAGCAAACGGAAATATCAAAAACAAATCCTTGCGCAAGATGATTTGAATAGTCCCATTCATCGAAGTTTCAATGGCAGTACCGTCAACTTCGCCGTCTCCTTGTGCCGAATGTCCGTCGCCGATAGACAGCAAACCACCACGCACGCGAACAGGCAAAAATAACCGCGTTCCTGGTTGCAGTTCCTGATTGTCCATATTACCGCCGTAGCGTTGTGGAGGAATAGAAGAACGATTGATTTCTAAATCGGCAACACCGATAATTCCGAAGAATGGATGCAGGGGAATCTTAACGCCGCTATCTGCGGGAAATGCCGCAATCTTTTGCTCTAAATCTAGCGAAATAAACCGCAATTTGGGGTCAGGGAAATACTCAGGCAAAACTCCCCAGCCGGCGCGAATTGCATTGAATCCTACTGGTAAA
>JAJAYT010000153.1 GCA_026786085.1 Microcoleus sp. CAN_BIN18
ACTTGAGCTAATTTCAGATGAGGTAAGTGCATCGGAATTTCTTCAGGAGTAATACCCAAACGCCACAATTCTACGATCGCACGAACAGACGTTCTCGTTTCTGCGATAATTGGTTCGCCTTGCAAGATTTCTGGGTGACGTGCGACATAACGCGACACCGATTGTGTAGTCATCGGAGATTAACAGGACAGATATATCTTTATTATAGCTTACGCTAAAACTCGGTAAAAGATTCAGAAGCGCGATATGCCTACGGCACGCTGCGCGATCGCCCTTTGGCGCGGATTTGTGCTATGGCTGTAGCGCCATCTACAACTTCACCGCATTGGGACGCTTTTTGGCCAATCAGCGCGTCTTTTTGGAGTTCCAGGAGTCGCCCTTGATAAATATCTTCTTGCTGTTCGAGCAGTTGAATACCTGCTAGGATAACTTCGATCGCACTTTTGTATTTGCCAGTCGTGAGTTGACGCTGCACGATGGCTTCGACTTCAGGTGACAAAACAATTTGCATGGCATTTGAAAGGAGAAGTGTTGGTTATTTTATAGGCGATTTTAGATAAACTAATTTTCACTTTTCAATTGTTAAGCTTATTTTACTATTTTGTCGCGATCGCCTCCTCTGAAGATTACATTTGAGCGATAACTTCGTACAGTAAAGTATAGCAAATAAATGATAGATGCAAACTAGATCCAGTACGTGCTGAATCGGGACTCGTGGAGGCGTACACTATAGAAGTTGCCGAACCGGCACACCGCCCGATCGCGCCCCCAGCAATTTGTTACCCTAAAAGTAGAATCTCCCCTTCCTCAACTCCTCCCATGAACAATGCTTCTCCCCTGATTCAAACCATCACACCCGAACGCTGGGCCGGCTTTAGCATGGACTTTATCGGGGCGGGTTACACGGGGCTGTTGGTCAAAAACGGCCGCGCTGTGCGTACCCTGAAAGCGGGACGGCATTTCAGCTTTGCCCTTCCCCTGCTAGAACAGTGTCAAATTGTCCTCGTAGACACCAAACTCCGCAACTTGGACGTGCAATCCCAAGGCGATTTCTTATCTAAAGATCGGTTTTTAATTGATGCTACACTAACCGTTATTTATCAAGTTATAGATCCGAAACGAGTAGCTTTGGAATTGTCCGATCCGATCGCCGCTTTGGCTAGCGCTGTTAAAGATTGCATGGGACTGGCGATCGGGCAAATTCCTCTGCAACAGCTTATCAGTCAAGGACGGCTGATGTTGCGCCAAAATTTGCTCGATCGCGTCCAAGATTTTTATACACTAGGTTTTAACTTAGAAGACGTGCGAATTGGCGATGTCAGCTTTCCCGAAACAAACGGAGTTATTCGCCAAGTTGAGGGAATGAGTTCCAGACAAGAAGCAGAAAATTCCGCCGCCCTACAAATGAGAATTGCCGAAGCAGGACGACCAATTCAGCCTCAAGCTCCCATACAGCAGTTAAACTTAATTTCAGGTCATTCTCCTGCGACTCTTCCAGCTTCTGACACAGCAGCAGGATTCGATCGCGATTTAAGACAACTGACAGAACAACTTGCTCAAAACAGTCTCCCACCAGCCATGAATCGCCCGCAACTTGCACCGACGATATTGGCAAGTAGCGATCGCCAAACAACCGCATATTTAATCTACAAACTTTCTGGAGAGGCGATCGCTTTAACGGCTAATCCTTTTACAATTGGACGCGAACCGACCAACACTTTAGTATTACAAGATCCGCAAAGTTCGCGCTACCACGCTCAAATCCGTCGGGCCACTGATGAACTTGGCAAACAGCGATATCAACTTGTCGATAGCGGCAGTTCCAATGGTACTTTTGTCGGTGGACAAAGGCTGGCTGCTAACGAGCCTTTCTGGCTGCCGAATGGGTGCTCCATTGCGATCGGCGACCAAAAATGGGTGTTTCAAGACGGGTGATAAGTGCCCTTTTTTCGATTGAACTTAACGCTCTGTCCAAACTCGGACTACGGGTATTTTATAATACTCATTTTATTTATATGTACTTAAATTGATTGTAGGGCGATCGGTGGAAACAATCTCTGTTAAAATCGGATTCTGGCATCTTGACAGAGAATAAATAAATTCTGAAAGTCTTTTCCTGCAAAGCTTTGCGGAGATAGTATCCAGAATAAATGGTTTTTTTGACTGACTTTTGGCAATAAAAATTTCAGTAATTTGGTCGATTGACCGCATCGCAACTCTTAAAAAAGCAGGTGTTAATTTATACCAAAAAACTGTTCCTTACAGAACAGTTTTGTTTGTTCAAAATAGCAGTTCCTAACCCAAGTTACGGTGCTCAAAATCGCTACTCTACTAAATAGATGAGTGGCAAAATATAGCGGTTCTCAAAAAAGTGAGGATAGCCCTATGCCCTATGCCCTATGCCATACCCCCTATGCCGGATAGTACCTCACCTTTTTGAGAAAGGGTATACAATGACCATGCTCAGAAGGTGCGTCGCTGTTAAATCGTCGATATTTTTCAGGGATTGTTGATGGCGACACACCCTACGATTACTGTGGCATTAATTTGACTCTCTTGGTATTAGACAGTCGCATCAAACGCAAGAAACCGGGTTTTTTCCAAAGAATTCTTCGTTGCAGCCTGCTGATTCAGCCAAAAACCCGGTTTGTGAACCCGCGCGTGCACAAACACTGTCTCAACTCTCAATTCAACAGTACCCAATTCCAAATACCTCCGAGTAGAATTTTCTTCCCAACCCTAGGGGGGATATCTCCACAAGCGTTTTGAGCGACAATCGGTGAAGATTAAAAATATAAGTAGAGGACAACCCCATGAACTTTTCTATACAATCTGTTTACAACTGGTATCGCGAAACCCTCCGCAACCCCAAATACCGCTGGTGGATTATTCTGGGAACGCTGGCATATCTGGTAAGCCCGATCGACATTGCGCCGGATTTCCTGCCAGTTGTCGGACAAATTGACGATGTAGCAATTGCTGTGCTGCTGATTTCCGAAATTTCCCAAATGTCGATCGACTATTTTAAATCCCGCCAGACTCAGACAAATGCAACATCTGAAGCCACCGGTGGCCCTTCTGAAGCTAAAGGTAGCACCGTTGACGTAGATGCAGTTTCTATGTAATAGACTGCCAAAAGTAATGACGATTTATAACCCCGACTTCTTGAAGAAGTTGGGGTTTGAAACTGTAACTTAATTTATGGACAAAGCTACCCATCCTTTACTATTTGGGTAGCTTTCGCGCCCTTCGTTCAATCACATCACGCGAGACTATTTGCCCCCTAGTTCAATTTGTTTTTGACTCTTAGTGCCATTGGATTGCAGATGCGGGCGTCTTGCGTCTTGCGTCATCTGCGTTTGGACTCATTATATTTTTTTTTACCTGCCATGTTGACAGCAGGAAGTCGTATATAATACGAAGGACAATACATTTACTCATGTCGAGTCAAATGCAGTTAGTAGAAAAACACGTAATTAACAGACAGCATAGATTTTGGAAAGAATGCGACCACTTAGCATTACAATCAAAACATCTATACAATTCTGCTAACTACGTCCAGCGCCAATACTTTTTTGCCAGCAATAAGTATTATAATTCCATTAATATTTATCACCAGACTAAGAATTTAGAAGCTTATCGGTATCTACCAACAAAAGTTAGCAAACAAATTGTCAGAAGAGTTGCTGAGGCTTGGAAAGGATGGTTAGCTGCACTTAAAGATTGGTCAAAACACCCTGAAAAATATCTGGGCAAACCGAAAATACCAGGATACAAGCATAAAGAGCATGGTAGGAATGTTGTCATTTATCCGATAGATGCGATATCAAAACCTGCTTTGACCAAAGGGAATGTTAAACTGTCTCAGACTAATATTGAGTTGGCTACTCAAGCTAAAAATGTAGACCAAGTAAGAATTGTCCCCAAGCTTGACCATTATGTTATTGAAGTTGTTTACACAGTTAATGACACACCCTTATCCCACGGGAAATATCTGGCTGGTGTAGACCTTGGTTTAAACAATTTGATGGCTATAACATCCAATCATCCCGGCATCAAGCCGCTGTTGATTAATGGTAGACCATTAAAAAGTATTAACCAATTCTTCAATAAACGGGTAGCCGCAGCACAATCAATCGAAGCGGTCAGACAGATCAAAGCACTTAACGGTAAGCGAAACAGAAGAATTGACAACTATCTTCATACTGCGAGTCGTCGTGTAATTGATTGGTGTCAGTTGAACGATATTGGTCAGTTAATTATCGGCAAGAACCCAGGATGGAAACAGTCAATCAACATTGGTAAAAAAAACAATCAAGCATTTACCAATATTCCCCATGCCAAACTGATTGGTTTATTGACATACAAAGCACAATTAGCAGGGATTGTTGTCACCTTAACTGAGGAAAGTTACACGTCAAAAGCGAGTGCTTTAGATGGTGATAATTTACCGACTTATAGCAAAAATACAGAGGCCAAGCCTGTTTTTAGTGGTAAACGTGTTCAGCGTGGTTTATATAGAGCTTCCACTGGTAAAATAATCAATGCTGATACCAATGGCAGCATAAATATAGCGAGAAAAGTAATTCCCAACTTCATGAAGGGAATAGAGGGATTGCCGTTTATTCCTGTAATTTTAGGACTGTGGACTAAAATTACCAACGTAGATGTCTAACATTGACTACTTTTGGGTAGCTTTGTCCAGGTTTTTACGAGCGGTTATGGTTTTTTAAATGCTAACTGCTCAGAAAGTGCTCGAAAACTGGTAGTTTTGAAAGTGGCAAATCAGTTAGGTAATGGTAAGGTGCGCATGGCACCCTACATATAGCGGTTCTGCGTAAGTCCTGTCAGTATCAACAACAAATTTTTATAGATGAAATTTAGCGAAATTGTAGAAAAACTTAATTTAGCCAGCAGTCACAGCCTAAAAGCCTCAAGTGCTACCGATCGAGAAATTGCAGGCCCCGCCCCAGTCGATGAAGCCACATCGGGGACAATCAGCTACATAGAAGGTGCTAAATTTGCCTCTCACGTCACCTCAACAAATGCTTCGGCCTTAATTTTACCCTTAGATGAAAGCCTGCAAGCGAGGTGTGACGATCGCGATCTAGCTTGGATCGCCGCAGCCGATCCGCGATTGCTGTTTGCTCAAACGATCGCCCTTTTTTATCAACCGTTTCGCCCAGAATCCGAAATTCATCCATCAGCCACGATTCACTCCACATCACAAATTGGTGAAAATGTCTACATCGGCGCCCATGCCGTTATTCAACCAGGAGTTAAAATTGGCAGCAACGTTTGCATTCACCCAAATGTCGTAATTTACCCAGATGCGGTAATTGGCGAAGGTACGGTTTTACACGCTAACTGTGTCATTCACGAACGTACTCGCATCGGGGCAAATTGCGTGATTCACAGCGGTGCGGCGATCGGTTCCGAAGGTTTTGGGTTCGTGCCGACAGCCACAGGATGGGTGAAAATGGAGCAGTCTGGATGCACGGTATTAGAAG
>JAJAYT010000154.1 GCA_026786085.1 Microcoleus sp. CAN_BIN18
AACGACGACTGCAAATTGTAACTTTTTACTAATCTTCAGATTAACTTCATAATTTCTTGATACTAGGATGCAACCATTCAAAATTTTGGCGCAAAAATCAAATAAACTGGGTTTTTAACCGATATCACCGAGTCACAGGATATCTGCTAGAACGATCGCCATCAAAACTTTTCGTAGTCAGGACTTCAGTCCTGCCAAAATCAGAAGACTTGCATTCCCGACTACCAACCAATTTGATTGTCAGGAATCACGGTGGTTTTAGCCTCTTGAGGATGTCATATCGTTTCCGGTTGCATCGGAATTATTAGTAGCCGAAATTAGGAGACGGCGAGTGCCGTCTCCCTACCCAAAATAAGGTGGTAGGGACAAAGGCACTCGCCGTCTCCTCTATCATTCCGGCGCAACCGGAATTGATGTCAATTGCGCATCTACCTGCAAGAATAGCGAGTGGAGAGTTGACGAGTTATCCAAAACAAGATCAGCTTTTTGGCACTTTTGAGCTAGCGGCATCTGGGCGTTAATGCGGGCCGACGCTCGATCGCAATTCAAGCCATCTCGCTGCATCAGTCGTTGTAATTGCACTTCGGGCGAACAGTACACCACCCAAATTTCGGTGCACAAGTCAGTCATCTTAGCTTCAAACAGCAGCGGTACTACCAAAACCAAAGTCAATGTGTTTTGGGATACTTGACTTAATTCATCATCAATGCAGCTTTCAGTTGCCTCAACAAATCTGCGGCGCACATAGGGGTGAATTTGTTGTTCCAACCACTGCCGTTCGGATGGGTTACAAAAAATAATATTTCCCAACTCTGGCCGATTTAAATTGCCGTCGGGAAGCAAAATAAGGGCACCGTATCGTTCTACGATAGGCTCCAGTATTGGCGAATCTGGGTGCACAGCTTCGCGGGCGTAAATATCGGCATCTAAAATCGGAAATCCATAGGCATCGGCCAGATAATTAGATATAGCGGTTTTTCCGGTGGCGATGCCCCCAGTTAAACCGATCGCGCGGACAATTCGATCGCTCATAATTTTCTGGCGTTTAAACTTGTTGTGTTTCGACACTGACTATCGGTCTTTGCTATGTTGGTGACACAATCAAAATTAGACTTAAAATTGGAAATTTGCGATCGAGAGCTAGCGTTAGGAATTGTCAGCATTGGGGTGCGATCGACTCTTTTTTACCTAAAATCTCCATTTTAAACTCGAATTAAGGTCTAGATCGAGGCAAATCTTATGAATGCTCAACGTGCTGTGCGATCGATTCTGGCAGCAATTCCCCTTGCTGGATTTTTGATATTAGATTTTTCCCCCAACCTGGTTTTCCTCAAAAAAAATAGCAGCGGATGGGTGATATTGGCAATTTATCCCCAATCTCAAATTGCGGTAGCCGGGCCGATTATTTCAGCCCCAGATGGCACCGGAACCACCATCACCGCCCCGGGTACAGCGTCGCCGCCTCGCTACGACATTCAAGGTGGCACTCCTTCGGGAGACGGAGCAAATCTGTTCCACAGTTTTACTCGGTTCGGGCTGAATTCTGGCGAAACTGCCAATTTTATCTCGAACCCAAACATTAAAAATATCCTCGGCCGCGTTGTCGGCGGCGATGCTTCGTTAATTAATGGTCTAATTCAAGTTAGTGGCGGCAATTCTAACTTGTACCTGATGAACCCCGCAGGGATTATTTTCGGCACAAATGCCCGACTTGATGTGTCCGGGTCTTTTTTGGCGACAACTGCTGGCGGTATCGGTTTTGACAACGGGTGGTTCAACGGTACTGGGGCGAATAACTACGCGGCTTTAGTCGGAGGGCCGAATGCTTTTGCTTTTGGCCCAGAGTCCGGGAGTATTGTGAATGCGGGTAACTTGGCTGTGGGAAATGGGCAGAGTTTGACTTTGCTGGGCGGCACTGTCATCAGTACGGGGCAACTTTCAGCGCCGGGGGGTCAAATTACTGTGGCGGCTGTCCCTGGGGAAAATTTGGTGCGGTTGAGTCAAAACGGACTTTTGTTGAGTTTAGAAGTTTCTCCGGGTGGCAAAGTGCCTGGTGCGGAAGCTTTGCCTTTTTCTCCCTTGAGTTTGCCCAGGCTGCTGTCTGGCCCTGGCGTTGCTGACGCTACTGGTATAAGTACGAACGATCGCGGTGAAGTTGTGCTCACGGGCGGGCAAATCGTGCCCGCAGGTGCTGGAACTGCGCTGGTATCGGGGCAAGCGGATGTGTCTGCCAGGGGGGGCGTGGGAGGAAGTGTGAACGTCTTGGGCGACAAGGTAGGCTTGTTTGGAGCGAAGATTGAGGCTTCGGGCTCTGATGGTGGCGGAACGGTGCGGATCGGGGGAGATTACCGCGGCGAGGGAACTGTGCCGAATGCGACGATGACTTATGTAGATGGCAAAAGTTCGATCGCCGCCAACGCAACTCAATCAGGCAACGGTGGTAGAGTTTTCGTGTGGGCGGACAACACGACAGCATTTTTGGGCAGCATCAGCGCGAGGGGCGTTTCTCCAACTACCAGCACAGGTGTGGGCGGATTTGTGGAAGTTTCGGGCAAGCAAAGATTGATTTTTAACGGGACTGTCGATACTTCCGGGACAAACGGTTTGGGAACTTTGCTGTTAGATCCTGAGAATATCTTAATTACAGATTCGGCAGAAGGTATCGGCGATTCGCAAATTATTGCTAATAATAATATTTTGGCAACGGGAACTCAGACGGCACAGCTAAGCAATTCCGATCCTTCGCTGACAATTTCGGCCTTAGCTTTGGAAAGTATGTCGGCTACTTCTAATGTGGTTTTGGAAGCGCTCAACGATATTAAAATTGATGATTTGGCGGACAATCAGTTGAGCTTTCGAGCAACTACTGGTTCGGTAACATTCAGAGCAGATGCCGATCGCAATGGTGCCGGCGTTTTTTCAATGAATCCTAGAGATACAATTAGCACGGCTGGGGGCTCGATCGCCATTTCGGGCAGTCAAATTACGGCGGGAAATTTGTCAAGTAACGGCGGAAATATTAGTTTGATTAGTCCGGGAACAACTGTTGCGGCTAACGTTTCTGCGTCTAATCCTAATACTGGAACCAGCGGAAATATTTTGCTCGAAGGGCTGAACGTCACGGCCCAAAAAGTTGATGCTAGTGGTTCTCAATCGGCGGCAAATGTAACTTTGACTGCTCGAAGTGTTCTGGGAGTTAGCTCGATCGCTGGAGGTTCAGGAAACATTACTTTGACTGGTAATGAAATTAATTTGACTGGTAATGAAAATTCAGTTAGCGGTACTGGCTTTTTGGTACTGCAACCTTGGAGTCCGGGCCAAAATATTGCGATCGGCGGTTCTGGAGATGTTGGCACTAATATTTATTTGAACCTGACGGCAAATGAACTCGGAAGTTTGCAAAATGGGTTTGCTGGAATTACGATCGGCAGCAGCAACGGTAGCGGTGCGATTCTGATTGCTAACGATTTTACATTTTATGACCCGCTAATTATTCAATCGCCGGCGGGTTTGGGAACAATCGCTACCACAAGTTCTTTGACAGGGGCTGACAATAGCTCAATTACTCTCAAAGCAGACGGCAATATTCGCATCGGAAATATCACTACTAACAATCAAGAAATTCGCATCAATAGCACTACGGGTAATGTCACAACTGGTCAGCTACGCACGGGAACTCCCCCCAGCATTAGCACTTCTGTCAATTCTTCCCAAGTGCTGCGCTCGGCGGGTGATGTGAGTGTTACCGCAGAGGGGACGGTGACGGCTGGGCCGATCGACACTAGGGGCGATCGCGCGGGCAACGTGACGCTGACTGGGCGTGCCGGGGTGATAGCCGAAGCGATTCAAGCTGGCGGTTCAACAGGGGGAAATATCACTCTGACTGGTAACGAAATTGACTTGACTGGCGGCAATAATTCGATCGCCAGCAATGGCAATCTGGTGCTGCAACCGGCAAATCCGGCTCAAAATATTACGATTGCGGGTGCTGCTGAGACTGAGGCTTTGGATTTGACGGCTGCGGAATTGAACTCGCTACGGAATGGGTTTGGTTCCGTAGCGATCGGGCGTGCTGACGGTAGTGGGACGATCGCGATTTCTCCTGCCACAAAAGCGCCCAATTCAACGCCAGTGGCGGTGACATTTCAAGATCCGACGACGATTCGATCGCCCTTTGGTACAGGTAGGATCGTGGGTACAGGTGCGATCGTCGGCAGTGATAACGCCACGATCTCTCTGATGGGCGGTATTGTAACCGTCGGAGACGTTAGCTCGAATGCGGGGATTGACATCACTAGCAGTCAAGGTAACGTGACTGCTGGTACGGTTTCATCTCGATCGGCAAACGGGGCGGCGGGCGATATCAATATCCGCAGTGCCGGTTCGGTAGAATCGGGGAATGTCGATGCTTTCGGCTCTAGAAGTGGCGGAGATATCTCGATTACAGCGCCTGGCCGCATCGCCACAGGGGTGATTAACTCTGGTTCTGAGTCGGGAAAAGCTGGTTCGAGCAAGATTACCGGCCAGAAAGATGTTGAAGTTGTTTCGATCAAAGCTCGCGGCAATACGGGCGGCGATGTGGCAATCGATGCTGGGGGAGCGTTTCTGGCTGCGGGAACCGGAACGACTGCCGATCGCGCCAGCGTCAGCATTTCTACAGACGGGCAGGTGCGATCGGGAACGCTTTCGCTGCTGCAAAGCACTTGCGCGTCGGGAAATTGCACGGCGACGACGACTGTGCCGACGGGAAACTCGAAGTCTAACCCTGCTACCTCAACTACTACCGGGCAACTGCTGAGCGTGCCGAGTCCAGCACCAACTGCGACGGTGGTACTAAAAACTACAGGCAATTCTCCACAAATTGTCACTCAGACCCCCGCAGTGTCTGCGCCCAAGATCGATACCGCAAATGTATCTCCAGAACCTGCTGCTACGCCTGTTGAGGTGGGGTCGAGTGAGACTGCTGCCGGCGGGTCGGTATTGCTGTCACCGTCGGTGTTAACAGACAATCGGGGCGCGCCTGGGACTACAGGTGCACAGAAGCCTGGGAATGCGGTGAGTACAGAAAGTATCGTGAATGGGAGAGTGCCTGAGATTTCTCGATCGAGTGCGATGCAAATAAGTCCGATCGACTCAGTGCAGCAAAGAGATAGAGCTCAGGGTAGGGAATTTGAACGTTACTTTGGTGGCAATCTCGATCAAAAGTCAGTCACGCAGCAAAGTATCCGAGATACTCTCAGCAGCGTCAATCGATTGACTGGGGTTAAACCCGCAATTCTTTACGTGTGGGCAAAAGAGAAACATTTAGAACTTGTGTTGTTATTACCAGATGGCAAAAGTGTTTTTAAAAGCGTGCCTGCAAGCCGCGAAACAGTGTTGCAAGTTGCTAAAGAATTCACTAATGCTATCAGAACTCCAAGGAGATTGAGTGCTACTGATTATCAGGAACCTGCCCAGGAACTTTACCAGTGGTTAATTGCACCGCTGGAACCGGAATTAGATGCTAACAAGATTGACACGCTAGTATTTTCGATGGATGCCGGTTTGCGAACTTTGCCTTTGGCTGCTCTGTTTGACGGCAAAAAGTTCTTGGTAGAAAAGTACAGTTTGGGGCTGATTCCCAGTTTGAGTTTAACTGATACTCGCTATGCCGATGTTAGGGGTTCGGAAGTTTTGGCGATGGGTGCGTCGAAATTTCCCGAAAAATACGATCAAAATCCTCTGCCGGCTGTGCCGCTGGAAATATCAACAATTGTCGGCAAGATTTGGCCTGGTTCGTCTTTTCTAAACGAAGCTTTTACTCTGTCAAATTTGAAGGATAAGCGCAATCAACCGCAATACAAAATTATTCATTTAGCTACTCACGGCGATTTTCAGCCTGGGGGGGCGGAAAATTCTTACATTCAATTTTGGGATACTAAGTTGCGGTTGAATCAGTTGGGTGAGTTGAAGTTATCCAACCCGCAGGTGGAGTTGTTGGTTTTGAGTGCGTGCACAACAGCGGTGGGAGATGAACAAGCTGAGTTGGGGTTTGCGGGGTTGGCGGTGCACGCGGGCGTAAAATCGGCTTTGGCGAGTTTGTGGTATGTGTCAGATGCGGGTACTTTGGGGCTGATGACTGAGTTTTACCAGCAGTTACGCACGGCACCGATTAAGGCTGAGGCTTTGCGTCAAGCGCAGTTGTCGATGTTGCGGGGGGAAGTGCGGTTGCAAGATGGTTATTTGGTACGATCGGGCAACAATCAAGCTCTGCCTTTGCCTGCGGAGTTGGCCGCCAGGGGCGATCGAAATTTGTCGCATCCTTATTATTGGGCTGCTTTTACAATGATCGGTTCGCCTTGGTAATTTAGAAGGAAGAAGGAAGAAGGAAGAAGGAAGAAGGAAGAAGGAAGATTAATTCGCTATTCCCAATTCCCCATTCCCAATTTCCCATTCCCAATTCCCCATTCCCAATTCCCCATTCCCAATTTCCAATAACTACTGACTAATCACTAATTGAGTGAGCCGTTTCAGGATGCGAAGCACGTCATAAAGTTCGTTACCAGGGTTGCGCGTAAGATAACCTTTAGATGTGCCATATCGGGGGGTTTCTCCGTTAACTAATTTGACAAACATGAAACTACCACCTGTAGCAATCATGCCGTAACTAGGTTGGTCGGGATTGGGATTTGCCAGCATATAAGCTAAGATTTGTGCCAATCCCGCTTCGATGGAAAACGAAACTCGTTTCGATTCAATTACCATCAGCCAAAACTGATCTTTTAAAACTAAAGTGTCGATGCTACCTTTGATGATAACTCCTTCCTCTTCTTCGGAAATCTCCACGGATTTTTCCGGTTTAATGTAGAAAGGTTGCAGGTAAAACTCCCCAGTGAACAATAGCGGAGAGACGATCGACAAACTGATGGTTTTTTCCAGCATCGGCGGATACTCCAGTAAATTGAAATAGCCCGCTTTAATCTGGTTTAGTTGTTGTTTCTGAAAGTCCGTAATTTCCGGCAAATCGTCTTGCCATTCCCTGAAAAAATCCTCGTCTTGAACAAATTGCAAACCGAAAAGAGTTTGTAATTCTTCTAATGTGACATTCTTAGCTTGAATTGTTTGAACCATAACTAAGTCCGGCT
>JAJAYT010000155.1 GCA_026786085.1 Microcoleus sp. CAN_BIN18
TATTTTATAGCTCTGTCATTATACATTTGTTTGCCAATCCTGGCAATCTTTTTCTATCATTCAACACTTCTGGTTATTAGTTATTAGTTATTAGTCATTAGTCATTGGTCATTAGTCATTGGTCATTAGTCATTCGCCATTGGTCATTCGCCATTCGTCATTGGTCATTCGCCATTCGTCAGTCAATTGTTAATCGTTACCTATTTTACCTTTTAATTGCTCAAACTCTTCTAATGTATTGCAATTAGATAACATTACTGATTCTCGTTCCCCTACAGGTAGAGGGATTGCCTGGATTTGATTTAACCACACTTGAAAGGAACGTCCTCCTTTGTCTATAAAACTTTGCAAATTGGCCAGGGATTGTTGGCGATAGAAGCCGCACAAAGGCTCCCAGCGCGAATTTTGATATGGCACAACTGCTAAGGTAGATGGGGGAAGTTCTGTTAACAGACTCGCCCAATTCTGAATAATCTGGGCATCCAACAAAGGCAAATCGCAAGCTAACAGTAAAATCCAGTCGGCGGCAATTTCTGTTAATCCCTGAGTCAATGCCACTAAGGGCCCGGAGCCCGGATTGTACTCTACCAGAAATCGGGATTGTTGGGTTATGGTCGATCGATAGCGATCGGGCCAAGCAGTCAAAACATAAACTTGTGGCGTTACAACTGCTGCAACTTCCAACGCCCGCTGCAACAGGCTTTTACCCTCAATTTCCAGCAGAGCTTTATCCCTACCCATCCGCGAACTTTGACCGCCTGCGAGCACAATTACTGCAATTTTATGATTAGTCATTAGTCATTGGTCAGTAGTCATTGGTCATTAGTCATCAGTCACAAGGAAGAACATCTACTCATTGTAGGGTGCGCACTGCGCACCAAACCCGATTAGTCGTCCTCAAATTAAAGCACTAACGGCTTTGCTAACCTCCTCAAGTTTTTGGACAACTTGGCCGCTGCTTAATAAAGTTTCAGCCTCAATCAAAGCCGAGTTTATATCGGAACAAATTCCGCTGCGCCAGAGATAAAATCCGCCGTTCCAGATAGCGGACTGCATCAATTCCGAGGGTTTTCCTAGCAAAACTTCTTGCATTTGTTTGAATAACTCAGATGCTGATTCAAAGGCTGGATTTGTGCTGCTAAAACCGTAATCTCCGTGGGCTAAAAGCACTCGCTCGAACTCAGCGCCCGGCTTAGCAACGCCGATAATCGCAGTCCGATCGCGCGGCAAGTCGCAACTTCCCTCCAATCCTTTGACTGTGGTATAATTTTTGACTCCCCGCAACTCAAAGGCTTTTTGAAACATACCTTCTGTCGGCGGGTGCACGTAGCCGGAGATGACGTTAACGTCGCCGGCACAGGGACACCACATCAACTCCATTGTCGCAAAAGGCGGCCGTTTGCCGATTTCGCGGCGGTAGGGCACTAAACTGGCGGCTTGAGGAAAATGCTTGGGAAGGTAAACAAAGCCTAAACCCGTACTGTCAAAAACTTGCTGGACTTTTTCTAAACTAAGTTTTCTCCAGTCAACTCCCAAACCGCGCCAAATTTCAATCAGGGGAATGCCTTCTTTGGTTGGCATGGTATCGCCCCCGTGCATGACGGCTGGCACGTCAGAGGCGGCTAAAATTAGGGCTGTTAATGGGCTAATTGGAGCGGTGCGCGATCGCCCGTCGTAAGCAACTCCAAACACCGCAACGCTAGATACTGAAAACCCTTTTTCTCTGTTTGGGGGGGCAAGCATCGGCCCCAATTCTTCATAAGCATCCAGCATTCCGGCTAATTCTTCGCCGGTTGGCCGTTTGATGCGGTGGGAAATCATAAAAGCTCCGATTTGAGCTGCTGTTGCTTCACCCAGTAGCATCATCCGTGTGGCTGCTGCTGCTTCGGATCGAGTTAGATTTTCTCCTGTGTGTACTCCGCTGCCAATTTTTCGCAGCAATTCTCTAAATGCGTTACTCATAATTTTGGGAATGGGGAATTGGAAATTGGGAATTGGGAATTTGTTATTTGTTATTGGTTATTTGTTATTGGTTATTGGTTATTAGAAAGAGAACAGTTAACAGTTAACAGTTAACAGTTAACAGTCAACAGTTAACAGTTAGTTAACAGTCAACTGACAAACATGAGGTAATTAATTACCTGATTTCCCTACCTTCAAGGCCTCAAATTGTGGTGGTACAAATTCGCGTACTAATTGGCAGAAATGCGCGATCGGCGGAATTTGCATTCGATCGTGAGTTGTGACTAACACCACTTCGCGAGTCCAAGTCGGATCGATCGATTGACCGATCGCCAAAACCTTGGAATTTCCGCTCTCTTGGGCGATCGGGCGAATTGCTAAAGTGCGATCGGCCACAGCCTCAAGTAAAGCTGAATGCGGTAGCAAAGCAATCAATTCTCCCTGTCGCACCACACCCCGAAAAGCATCGAGAGTGTTGAGTTCCAAAACAGCATGAAGTTTAGCACCGATGCGTCCAAATTGTTCTTGCACCATCCGCTGCATTCCATACCCATCCTTAAATACCACTTGCGGGTAACAAATTAATTCCGGCCAAGGTACTCGATCGTACTGGGCCAGGGGATGATTCGCCGCCATCAATACTTCGATCGGCTCATTGTAGAGCACCTCAACCAACATTTCCGGGGCTTGAGTAAAATAGCGGTTGTTCATCACCACCGCGATGTCCACCAAACCGTCTTTGAGAACTTTCAAAGCTCGATCGCTCCCCAGAGAAGTCACCCGCAACTGCACGTTAGGATATTCGTGGCAAAATTTTTGTAACACAGGCGGCAAATAAGCAGCACAAACCGAGTGAATCGCCGCCACGCACAATTCCGGCTGCTTTCCCGCCAGCAAGTCTCCCAATTCTTCAGCAGCATTTTGCCAACTCTGACAGATTTTACGAGCATGAGGTAGCAGGCGCTCTCCTCCCACAGTCAGCTTCGCGTGGGGTGTGCGGTGAAACAGTGACAAACCCACTTCCGCTTCGAGTCCCTGCACTTGCCGGCTAATTGTCGATTGAGTAACGCCGCACTTCCGCGCTGCTTGCTGAAAGCTACCGGTTTGGGCAACGGCAAGAAATGCTTGAAGCTGCTCTAAGCGCATGGATGTTTTAGTCTCGGTAACATTTGGGGCGATCGTAATTAGTATCTGTGATTAAAAAATCATAATCACACTAACCGATTTGTACCCCAAGTTTAGTAGGGTTTGATACAGCTACAGATTAGTTTTGAGTTATGGGCGATCGTCCGCAACAAGATCCACAATCCGAAATCGCCCTTGATTATTGGTTATTTACCAAAACAGATACTTTGCCAATATCCAATTTTGTTCATCTCATAGTACCAATCACAATATCTTTTGATTCACATTAGGGCTCTGCTCTTGAGCATAAGATTCATTCGTAAAATAGTAATGACTGTGCGGTTCATTTTTAGGAATCACTCCATTTACCACCAAGCCCAAAACGTGCTGACTGGATTTCTTCAACAACTCTTTCGCAAAAGCCACAGTACCAGAATTCAGAACTCCCGGCCGCACAACCAATAACATCCCATCTGCCTTATTCCCCAGAATCAGAGCTTCAGCAGCAACATTCAGAGAAGGAGCATCAATAATCACTGCATCATAACTAGCCGAAAACTGCTTAATTAATAAAGTGAGTCGCTGCGAGTCTAACAGAGCCATTGGATTAGGCGGAATCACCCCACAAGGGAGCACATCTAAATTATCCATCACTTGGGCGATCGCATCCCCAAACCCAGCCTGTCCCACTATCACATTACTTAAACCAACTTGATTCGGAAGTTCCCAAATCCCATGTTGAGTAGGACAGTGCATATCCGCATCTACCAGCAAAACCTTCCGTCCCAATTGAGCTATCGCCACAGCCAAATTAGCCGATACAGTAGACTTGCCCTCTTGCGGTAGCGAACTACTCACCACAATCACTTTCAGCTCTTTATCCGAACTCAAAAACCTCAGATTTGCCTGAAGCATTCGATAAGCAGCACTACTCGAATTATGAGGAGTATCCCTAACCACAATCTGTCGAGGAGATAGCTGTAAATCTTCCTCAGCAGACTTAAGTCGCCAGGAGTTGCGCCGAGGATTTTTTTCAGGCTTTTTATAAAAAGGAATCACCCCCAACAAAGTAAAGCCAAACAATTCCCTCGCCTCTTCAATAGTTTTCACAGACTTATCTTGAGACTCTAAAAGAATCGCCACAACTATACCGAGCAAAGTTCCCAACAAGCTACCCGACACCAGCAATAAAGACTTACGAGAAGCCACTGGTTCTTCAGGAACACTAGGCCTTTGGACAATGCGAGCATTCCCCACTTGCTGATTTTCAGTAATCCGAATTTGCTGAAGTTTTTTCTGCAATTCCTCATAATCCGCTTCAGACTCTTGGAGTTTTCTTTCTAGTTGCCGCTTTTCCTTCTCTAGCCTCGGCAAAGCTTTTACCCGCTGTTTGTAGCCAGCTAGAGCATTTGATAGAATAGTAACTCGCTGAGCCAAACCCTGGCGCTCTACATCTACCTTGATAAACTCTTCGATCAGTTTTGGCTTAACTTCTCCAATCTGTAAGCTTTGATTTGGCGACTGTTGCTGCCCACCTAAAACTTGTTGTATTTGTTTGTCTAGTAAAGCTTTCATAGTAGCTTTCTTAGTTTCCAACCTAATTACGATCGGTGAGCTATCCACATAGCGATTTTGCTCAACTGCCAACTGACGCTCTATCTGTTTATATTCTTTCAGAGCTTCTTGTACAGTGCTAGATTGGCTGAGATTGCTGGCTGTCAATGCTTGCTGCGGATTCATTTGTAACTCTTTTTCAAATGCTTTCGACTTAGCAGTTGCCTTCAGAAACTCAGAATTAGCTTGGTCAATTTGACTTTCTAGTTCCGCCATCACTACCACTGCTGATTTAGCTTCTTCTTCAAGATTGACAATTTTATTATATTCTTTCAATTTACTCAAATCTGCCGCTGCTTTTCGCATATTCTTGTCTGATTGAGGCAGTTTTGTTTCAATAAACTGTCTGATAGACACAGCTTCTAGACGATTTACCTTTTGATTATTATCTATATAAAAATCCATCATAGTTTTTACAACATCTGCTGCTATTTTCGGTTTTTTATCTTTGTATGAAACTGTGAGAATATCAGCTCCCCGAATACTAGCTACTGTCAGATTCTTCAAAAAATATTTTATTTTGAGAGGTGTGTTTTTAGCATCTTTTAATTGAAGTATACTTATAGTTTTTTCGATATTTTCAACAGAGCGAATCAGTTCGATCTCCGTAGTCAGGGGGTTACTTTGCTCCGCCGCAGGAGTCAACTGTCCCATTTCTTTTCCTAATTCGGTTAAAGTAGAGCCAGGAGTTGTTTTCTTAAACAACAGCTTTCCTTCCGCTTCATAAATTGGTTTTTCCTTAAGCGTACTATAGGTGGTGAGTGCCAGAACCGAGGCAAATACAGCTAAGGCTGGTAGCCATCTGCGCTTCAGAATTTGCCAATATTCCTGAAATCCGATACCAGTTTCAGTTGATTCCATCAGTTACTCCCGAAATGTTATGTTTTGTAAACTAAAAACCTAAGCATTAAAACTATTATTTAAGACGTTTAGCCTATCACGACAAGTCCAATCATGCCATCGTTTTAAGAAATATGTTGTTTGTACTCGGAATAACCGACAAGTTTATAGATATTTGTGAAGATAAGGTAAAGACTTATGAATTTATGAGCAACAAGACCAATGGAAAGAGAGAATAGGTGCATCCGTAAGGTGATATCACAAAACTAAATTCAGAAACAAGCTGAAGAAATAGGAAATACTATTTCTAGTACCATCTTAATCATGTCGCTTGAGTAAAAAAAACTTGAATTAAAAAGCTGATTAATTTAATAAAACGAGGTGATGGAAAAATTTGATAATCAGAAAGGACAGGGTGCATCTGGTGCGCGTGCAAATATATTCCTCGTAGGGGCTTCGCCTTACCACTCATTGAGATGCACTCGGTTGAAAGATTTTAGAATCAGCAACGAAATCTAGTCTTAAGAAACTTTTGTGTCAGTAGCATCTTATGAATAGAATACTCAAAAAAATCACCCGAGTGCTGGTGGGATTAAGAACACGTCATTTTTTGATGATTGATGGAATTTGTTTTACGATCGCCCCTGTATTAGCCCTGAAAATTCGTTTAGATGATGATACATTGAATTTTGCTCCATACCTACAGGGTTTAGCGA
Organism: Microcoleus sp. CAN_BIN18; assembly: GCA_026786085.1. Taxonomy (GTDB): domain Bacteria; phylum Cyanobacteriota; class Cyanobacteriia; order Cyanobacteriales; family Microcoleaceae; genus Microcoleus. The sequence goes on from JAJAYT010000155.1 coordinate 6,258, forward strand.
TAATTACAGTATTATTTTTAGCAGTCAAACTTACAGTATTATACTGCGGTGGCTTCTATAAGCGTTACTGGCAGTATGCTGGGCTGGAAGAAATGGCACAAATAGCGATGCTGATAGGCGTATCCCTAACAGTGGAAATTATCTTGTTCCAACAACTCTACCACCTCGATAATTCACCGATCGCCCATCTGCCGCGATCGCTGCCGCTGCTAGACGCTATGATCAGCTTCATGTTAGTTGCGGCAACACGTTTCAGCATTCCAGCCCTCACCAGATGGAACCAAAAACCGTGGAAAGTTCAAAAGCGCGTTCGGGTTCTGATAGTCGGTGCGGGTAGTGCAGGCACATCTCTGGCGCAAACCATGCAGAGGAGCCCGGAGGTAGGACTCGATCCCATCGCTTTCATTGACGACGACCCCCAAAAAATCACCAAGCGGATTCGTAGACTGAATGTACTCGGCAGTCGTGGTAGCATTCCCGAATTAGTGCGATCGCTAAATATCGGCAAAGTCATGATAGCCATCCCCTCAGCAGCGGGAAAAGAAATTAGAGAAATCGTAGAAATTTGCCAATCAATCGGAGTGCCAACCAGCACCCTCCCCGGCCTCAATGAAATCATCAACGGTCGCGTCAGTTTAGGTTGTCTCAGAGAAGTGCAGATTGAGGACTTACTGCGTCGCGCCCCCATCCAAACCGATATCGAGAAAGTCTTGGTATTAATAGGAGGCAAAAAAGTCCTAATTAGTGGTGCGGGCGGCTCCATTGGGAGCGAACTTTGTCGCCAAATATTAAAGTGCGATCCTGCCGAAATCATCATCGTTGGACACGGAGAAAATTCTGTATTCAACATTCAACAAGAACTAACGAAAGTTCTGTCAGAACTCGAAAAAACCAGAAAAACCCGAACAGATACTACTCGCATTACAGCTTGCATCGCCGACATTCGTTTACTCGATCGACTAGAGTACGTTTTTGAAACAGTTAGACCAGACATGATTTTTCATGCGGCCGCTCACAAACACGTACCCATGATGGAATTAAACCCACCGGAAGCGATTACCAACAATGTGCGGGGGACAAAAAATCTGCTGAATATGGCATTGAAATACAATGTAAAAAACTTTGTGATGATTTCCACCGACAAAGCGGTGAATCCAACTAGCATTATGGGAGCTAGCAAAAGAGTAGCCGAAATGCTGGTGCTGCAAGCAGCAAAAAAAAGCAAAAATCCCTTTGTAGTGGTTCGTTTCGGTAATGTTCTTGGCAGCCGCGGTAGCGTCGTCCCGACTTTCAAGCGACAAATTGCTGAGGGCGGGCCGATTACAATTACCCATCCAGATATCTGTCGCTATTTCATGACGATTCCCGAAGCAGTTCAACTGGTTTTGCAAGCAGCAGTCATCGGTGGCGGTGGGGAAGTGTTCATGCTGGAGATGGGGGAACCAGTCAGAATTTTCGATTTGGCAAATGATTTGATTCGGCTCTCAGGATATGAAGTTGGGAAAGACATTGAAATCGCCTTCACGGGGCTGCGGCCTGGAGAAAAGTTGTTTGAAGAACTATTTATTCCCGGTGAGAAATACAACAAAACTAAACATGAAAAAATTCTGAGTTTGGGCAATGCCAGCCACATCATCAAAGAAAATATTGAGCTGGAAGTAGAAGCTCTTTGTCAAGCGGGCGATCGTAATGATATCAAGGTAATTGTCTCAATGCTACAGCAGTTAGTCCCTGAGTATATACCGGGGTATTCAACAGCCTATTCGCACGATACAGCCGAAGAAGCCACCGCTCCGGCAAAGATTAACAGTGCAGCATCTGTGCAGTTAGAGAATGATTTGCGGGTAGCTCTGGCGAATGAGGAGTTTCGGATTCACTATCAGCCGATCGTCTGCCTGGAAACTAATCAGATTAGTAGTTTTGAGGCGCTGTTGCGCTGGCAGCATCCGAATCGAGGTTTGCTGTGGCCCGACGAATTTTTACCAGTCGCAGAAGAAACGGGCTTGATTGTGCCTATTGGCGAGTGGGTGCTGCGAGAAGCTTGCAACCAGACGCAGATTTGGCAATCGGAATTTCTGCTTAAGTCTCCTTTGACAGTCAGCGTGAATCTGACTAGCAAACAGTTGTTCCACGCTGACTTAATTGAGACGATCGACCAAATATTGAAGGAAACAAATCTTAATGCTTCGAGTTTAAAGTTAGAAATTCCTGAAGATGTTGTAACGCATAATCCTGAGAGGGCTGGGTCGGTTTTTGTCCAGCTTAAAACTTTAGGATTGCAAGTACAAGTTGACCATTGTGGTCTGAGTAATCTATCATTAATTCAGCTCTATCAATTGACGCGACTTAAGTACGGAAAATTCGATAGTTTGAAGCTAGATTGTTCTCTAGTCAGCGGACTAGATGGTAATAACCCGAACTTAGAAATCTTTCACAAAATCATTGCGATAACTCAGGAGTTAGGTATGGGCATGATTGCTACAGGAGTGGAAACGAAATGGCAAATAGATCGGCTCAAAGCTCTGAAGTGCCTCTACGGCCAGGGATACTTTTTCTCGAAGCCAGTCGAAGGCTCTAAGGTGGAGACATTGATTGGTGCGATGAGTGCTCAAAGTTAATCGTGGCATTTGTCAAGGGATTTTGGATTAGAAATTTACGATTTTGGATTGACCAATTAGTAATTAGCTACGAATGCAACAGCTCAAACCACTAACATTACGCCGGAATTTTTCCTGGACTTTCACTGGTAATCTCGTTTATGCGGCTTCCCAGTGGGGGATGTTGGTGTTGCTTGCTAAGTTGGGCAGTCCTGAAATGGTGGGTCAATTTACTTTGGGTTTGGCAGTAACAGCACCTGTTATCATGTTTACTAATCTGCAACTGCGGGCTATTCAGGCGACAGATGCTAAAAAACAGTATGTTTTCGCCGACTATTTGGGTCTGAGGCTAATTGGCACTGGTTTGGCGCTGCTGATTATTGCAGGAATTACGCTGAAAGCTGGTTATCGCTGGGAGACTTCGCTAGTGATTTTGGCGATCGGCTTAGCGAAGGCCTTCGAGTCAATTAGCGACGTGTTTTATGGTCTGATTCAACAGCACGAACGGATGGATCGAATTGCGATCGCGCTGATGATTAAAGGCCCTCTATCGCTGTTATTTTTAAGCATCGGAGTGCTTTTCACCAAAACTGTTTTGGGGGGAGCAGTAGGGTTAGCTGTAGCCTGGGCTGTCGTGCTAATTGCCTGCGACATTCGCAACGGTAGATTAATCTTGAAGAACTCCCAAAAGGCAGAAGGAGAAAATCTTGTAGAGACACGATATCAGTTGCGTCCCCGCTGGCATTTGAAAACCTTGGGAAAGTTAATATGGCTTGCTTTCCCTTTAGGCGTTGTGATGATGTTAATTTCCCTCAACAGTAATATCCCTCGATATTTTATCGAGCGGTATGTGGGAGAGCGACAACTCGGTATTTTTGGCGCAATATCTTACCTGATGGTGGTTGGAAATATGGTAGTGAGTGCGCTGGCGGAGTCGGCTAGTCCGCGACTCGCGAAATATTATGCAGCAGGAAATAGCACTGCTTTTCGCACACTTCTATTCAAGTTGGTAGGAGTTGGTGCAGTGCTGGGAGGGGCGGGTGTTTTAGTCGCTGTTGTTGCTGGGCGGGAGATATTGACTCTTCTTTATCGGCCAGAATACGGTCAACAGGCTGATTTGTTTGTGTGGCTGATGGTGGCGGCGGGAATAGGTTATATGTCTTCGTTTCTGGGTTACGGGATGACGGCTGCTAGGTATTTTCGGCTGCAAATGCCTTTGTTTGCTTTGGTAACGGGGAGTTCTGCGATCAGTTGTCTCTGGTTGATCCCGACTATGGGAGTGCGAGGGGCTGCGATCGCGCTGATCGTTGGGGCAGTTGTTCAAGCAAGTTTTAGTTTAGGGGCGATCGTCTATGCACTGCAAGGACTTGACAAATATCAAGGAATCAAATCAAGCATCGACTAAACAGCGTCCCATCCGTATTCTTCATGTTGTTGGTGGGATGAACCGGGGTGGCATTGAAACTTGGCTGATGCACGTTTTGAGACATATCGATCGCGATCGGTTCCACATGGACTTTTTGGTTCACACTGAAAAACCCTGTCCTTATGACGACGAAGCGCGCACTCTTGGTAGCAAGATTATCCCGTGCCTCGATCCGTCAAAACCTTGGCTGTACGCTCGAAACTTCAAACGAATTTTAAGCGAATACGGGCCGTATGACATTGTTCACAGCCACGTCCACCACTTCAGCGGTTATGTCCTCTACCTAGCAAAACAAGCAGGAATACCTGTCCGCATTGCCCACAGCCACAACGATACCTCATCCGCTGAAGCCAACGCCGGATGGTTGCGACGTTCGTATCTTACTTTAACGGAATGGTCGATCGCCAAATTTGCAACAATTGGTCTGGGATGCAGTCGTAACGCAGCAGCAAGTCTGTTCGGTTCATCTTACCAAACCGATCCGCGTTGGCAACTTCTCTACTACGGCATTGACTTGACTCCGTTTCGAGAGAGCGTTGATGCTGTTGCTGTTCGTACTGAATTGGACATTCCTGTAGATGCTTTTGTCGTCGGTCACGTCGGTCGATTTGACAGACAAAAAAACCATGAGTTTCTGTTAGAAATTGCTGCCGAGATTGCCAAGCGAGAGCCAAAAATGCGGCTTTTACTTATCGGTGACGGTTCTCTGAAGCTGGACATAGAGCAGAAAGCGATCGAAATGGGTTTAGGAGATTATGTCATCTTTGCAGGATTGCGCTCGGATATACCCCGATTGATGCTTGGGGCGATCGATACATTCGTCTTGCCATCCCTTTACGAAGGTTTGGGATTAGTTTTGATCGAAGCCCAAGCAGCAGATTTGCCCTGTGTTTTCTCAGATGTAGTGCCAGAAGAAGCAGATGTGATAAAACCTTTGGTGCAACGAAATTCCTTATCAAAATCTCCCTTAGTGTGGGCAGAAACCATTCTGGCAGCACGACGAGATACTACATCGGATCTTAGCCAAACAGATGCCTTAGATATCGTGGAAAAGAGTCCTTTCAATATTACGTTCGGTCTAAAAAAATTGGTAGAAGTCTATGAAGCTAACTTCTCGGCAGCGAGCAGTTGATATCAATCGTTTAGTTCCATTTCTGATCAGAGCACCGTTTTGGTTCACTTTGGTCACGTGGTCGCTTTTGCCATCAACTAAAGTCCCCTGGTTTGAAATTGAATCCGTCCCGATTAACTTTAGAGACATCATCAATATAGCAGTTGCTTTTTTCTACTTATTAGTGCCAGCTATTAACAATCGTCCTATTAATTACTGCTCCAAAGGTTGGCATTATTACTTACCGCTATTAATGATTTGTTTGTTTTTTTATGCTGCTGTGTCTTGTCAATGGAGCGGTCTGCAAGAACGGAATGTTCTGCCCATGATCTACACTCTAATTTCAGCTACATCGGCATTTTTATTTGGCTATAACGTGATCAATAAAAGGTCTCCTGAAGCTATACATCAATTTCTATGGTCATTTACAGTATATATTGCCACCATTAGTTTGCTTTACTCAGCCACCTCTTTCTTATCTTTGGGGTTGGGCGGTGAAGGTGATGACACTGCTAGCGAATTTGGTATAAAGCGAGTTAAAGGGCCTTTGTATGAAGCTAGTACCGGATATTTTCTGATCGTACCTGCTCTTGCTTTTTCTATGCAGGAAATTCTTGATAATTCCAAAGATAGGTTACTTAAGGCTGGTGTTATTTTTTCTTTGATATTGACTTTATTCGGCATGGGGTCGCGGGCGGGCTTGTTAATTTTTTTCTTATTTTTTATGCTAGTGATCTTATTTCTTAAAAACAGAAAAAAGGCAATGATAGCTATGGCATTGATGCTTGCTATTACAACCATAGCTGGGTTACTATTTTTTTCAAAAGCCAAAACTGATCGACTGCAATCTTTAGAAGATGATACAAGAGGTAATACCTATTCGGCATCTTTTCAAATCATTCAAAATCGAGATAATCTTATTAAAATTTTTGGTTCTGGTTATGGGTCTTACTGGCCTTGGTACATTCCCGACATTGAAGGAGCTCGCGAGACAAATCAATATTTTGATTTGGTGTGGAACCCCTATGCTCAAATACTGTATCATCCGCATTCAACTTTTCTTTTATTAATTGTCGAACTAGGAATCCCTGGTTTATTTTATTTTTTATATTTGTGGGGAATTCTGTTGCGACTTTTGCTTGGCAATCTCTGGGGGGCAAATTTCCCGATTTTTAACTGCGGAATGTTTGCATCGGGAGTTTCCATGTTTTTTGATTTCTTTATCTTTAAAGGCCCACAACTTAATAGTCTGTGGTGGATTTACTTTTTTGGTGCCCTAGCTTTAAATGCCACTGGCGGAAAATCACCCCAGCAAAAAAATGAGATAAAACAAGGAGAGAATGAAAAATGATGAATTGGTTAAAAAATAGATATAAGCTTTATAAAATAGCTTTATTTTTAGGATTTTCGATCATCTCTTTCCTTTTTTGTTTCATTGGTTGGGGTATACTCGATGCACCCTTATCTTGTAATGCCAGTAATATCTTTAATCATGCCAACAACCAAAACATTAAAGTTGAGATCCGAGCCGATGGTACTACTATGCTTAATAATAAACCATTCTTTCCATTCGGGTTTTATCATGTTTCATGGAGAACAAATGCCCAAGAGCGAATCGATGCTTTAAGAGACATAGCGGCTGCTGGCTTCAACACCATTCACGCTTCTGCTACAAACCTCAATGATTATGGTGCATTTCTCGATGAGGCTGCGCGACTCGGTGTTTACGTTTTAACCGAGCAAAATAAGGTTGGTTTGGTAAATTTAGTTAAAGCATTTAAAAATAAACCAGCCGTCCTTGGTTGGAGCATAGCTGATGACGTTGATAGTGGGCGTCTAACTCCCAATGATGTTTGTGAATCTCACCACCAAGCAAAAACAACCGATCCAAATCATGTTACATACGTCAGTGGGAACTCAAAAAAAATAGAACATTTTGTCAATTGTTCTGATATAATTGCTATGCAAGCATATCCCATTATTTTTGGAAATAGACGGGAACTATCTATTCCACATCATAAGATTTTATTTACCAAAGAATATATGGCAGGAAATAAGAATAAAGCAATATATGCGAATTTACAAACATTCGATTGGGCCGTGGAAGAACCAGAAAATCCGAAATACAAACGAGGTACCCGCTCGCCAACCTTTGAGGAAGTGCGGAATATGACTTATCAAGCAATTTTGGCTGGTGCAAAGGGAATTATTTACTATACTTATCACGATTCTCTTTGGAATTTGCCGTCAGCCAAGCCTGAGTTGTGGGAAAAAATGAAATCTTTAGTACCGGAAATCAAAGCGATTAGTTCGCTTGTACTAAATGGGGATTTTCAAAAAGTTGAGGTGGGGGAAGATAACATATTGGCGGGAATTTGGCACTCAGGGAAAGAAGCCTTAGCAGTTGTCATCAATACTTCTTTTGATCGCAACTCGGAGGTAGCAATGGAATTGCCTGTAAATATACTTCAAGTAAACCCAATGTTTCAAGATTATCCTGGTAGCATGAGCTTCAAAAGTGGTAAACTAAGTGGTTTAATTAAGCCTGTGGAAGTTCAAGTTTATAGACTTAAAAGCTAAGTATATTAACTTTAGTTGAGGGTTTGAGTGACTGAGCTACACGAGATGGGGTTTTAAATGAAAGTTGTTGTAACTCTTGAATATCGGTTCGATCGCACTCCTGACGGAAAAGTATGGACGCAAACAACCTTTCCGTATCACTTCTGGATGCGCTATCTGGAAGTGTTCGAGCACGTACTGATTGTCGCGCGTGTACTCGAAGTTACCTCGGCTTTACCTGACTGGAAACGCGCCGACGGTGAAGGAGTATCATTTGCAGCCATACCCCACTATATAGGCCCGTGGCAATATCTTCTCAAGGCAAGACAGATTCAGCTTGCTGCTAGAAATTCTGTTGGTGCCAATGACGCTATAATTCTGCGATTAAGTTCGCAGATTGCGAACAGTATCGAACCCTTGTTGCGACAAACAGGTCATCCTTACGGTGTGGAAGTTGTCGCCGATCCCTACGATGTTTTTGCGCCCGGTTCTGTTAAGCATCCTCTTAGCCCCTTCTTCCGCTGGTGGTTTCCGCGACAGTTGAGGCGTCAGTGTGTGGGGGCAAGCGCTGCTGCCTACGTTACGGAACGCGCTTTGCAAACTCGATACCCACCTGCCTCAACAGCATTTTCTACCCACTATTCCAGTATCGAATGGGAAACTTCTGCGCTGGTGGGTGAACCCCGTCTCCCCCGCCACAACGCGCACCAATTCACTCTGATTTTTGTGGGGATGCTAGCTCAACTCTATAAAGCTCCCAATGTATTGATCGCTGCTGTCACTACCTGCGTGCGGGAGGGATTAGACCTGAAATTAATCTTAGTTGGAGACGGCAAACACCGATCGGAATTGGAAGCGCAAGCGAAAGCACTCGGCATTGGCGATCGGGTTTGTTTTCGCGGTCAGTTAACTGCTGGCGATGCAGTATGCACTGAATTAGACAATGCTGACCTGTTCGTGCTGCCTTCCTATCAAGAAGGTTTGCCGAGAGCGATGATAGAAGCAATGGCACGCGCCTTGCCCTGCATCGGTTCTACAGTCGGTGGCATTCCTGAACTGTTACTGCATGAAGAGATGGTGCCACCTGGTGATGTAACTGCCTTGGCGAGCAAAATTCGCGAAGTAGTAACCAACCCAGAGCGCATGGCTCGGATGTCAGCCCGGAATTTGGAGAAGGCCAAAGAGTACACAGAAGAGGTCATCCAGGAACGGCGGAATGCATTTTATCGCTACGTGCGAGAACAGACGGAATTGTGGTTGAGGGAAACAAAATGAAGCTTTTAATAGTAACTACCATCCCCACTACTCTTGACTTTTTTCTGCCTTTGACCAAGCATTTACGTGCAAAAGGCTGGCGCGTAGATGCTATGGCGAAAGAACTTTCCACTAGCAAGGAATACCCACAATTTTTCGATCGCGTTTGGGATGTAGAATGGTCGCGCAACCCACTAGATCCCCAAAACCTAACAGTCGCCCCACAACAAATCCGAGAGGTATTGACCCAACAGAATTACGACATAGTAAATGTGTCCACGCCAGTAGCAGCTTTTGTTACCCGATACGCCCTTAAGGATTTGAAAAAGCACGAAAAAGTGAAAGTAATCTACACTGCTCAAGGCTTTCACTTCTACAAAGGTGGCTCGTTATATAAAAATGCTATATTCTTGGGACTGGAAAAGATTGCTGGGCCTTGGACGGACTATTTAGTAGTAGTTAATCGCGAGGACGAATCAGCAGCAAAGCGCTATGGTCTGATTTCTCCGGATCGAGTGCGTTACATCCCAGGAACTGGCTTAAATCTCGATCGCTTTAATCCCAGTGCTATTCCTGAAGCTGATATCATGCGAGTCCGTCAAGAGTTAGGACTAGGGCCAGAAAATCCTTTATTCTTGTCGGTAGCTGAATTTATTTTCCGCAAGCGCCCTGGGGATATTCTCAAGGCATTTGCTCAACTAGGTCGGCCTCAAGTACACTTAGCCTTGGCCGGAGATGGCATAATTTTGGAGGAAATGCAGCAACTAGCATCCGAGTTAGGAATTCAAAAGCAAGTACATTTTTTGGGCTTGCGGCGAGATATACCCGTTTTGATGCGTGCCTCGGTAGCTACTCTGATTGCTTCCTCCCAAGAAGGACTTCCTAATTGCGTCATGGAATCTTTGTGCATGGAAGTCCCCGTTATCGGTACAGAAATTCGAGGCACTCGTGATTTATTAGAAAATGGCAATGGTTTGCTGGTAAAATTGGGAGATATCAACGGCATAGCATCAGCAATGGCATGGATTTTAGACCATCCAGATGAAGCTCAACAGATGGGCAAGCGCGGACGAGAAAATATGGTTAATTATGACCTGCCGCATATCCTGAAGCAATACGAAGCTTTGTATGCTGAAGTCAACTATCAACAATCAACAATTAACCCATGAGTAATATTGTTACAGGCGCGGCAGGTTTTATCGGCTCTAACTTAGTCGAAACTCTTTTAAACCAAGGTGAACAAGTAATCGGCGTTGATGAAATCAACGACTATTATAATCCCGAATTGAAGAGAAAAAATCTCGCTCATTTTGAAAAACATCCGAATTTTCAACTAATTGAGGGCAATATTTTATCCTTGGATTGGAAACCGCTATTAGCCAATGCTGAAGTCATTTACCACCAAGCAGCCCAAGCGGGCGTCCGTGCTAGTTGGGGAGACGGTTTCCGCAGCTATACCGATCGCAATATCAATGCAACTCAGGTGCTCTTAGAAGCGGCAAGAGATGCACCAAAACTGAAAAAGTTTGTATTGGCTTCCTCTTCATCGGTATACGGCAATGCTGAAACTTTCCCTACTTCCGAAACTGCCTGCCCTCAACCAGTTTCTCCCTACGGCATTACCAAATTAGCCGCTGAACGTTTGTGTTCACTTTATTATCACAATTTTGGCGTTCCAGCAACCATGCTCCGCTATTTCACTGTTTACGGGCCTCGCCAGCGTCCCGATATGGCATTTCACATATTTTTTAAATCAATTTTGCACGGCGAAGCGATTTCAATTTACGGAGACGGACAGCAAACGCGAGATTTCACGTTTATCAGCGATTGCGTTGCTGCTAATTTAGCTGCTGCTAAAGTGCCGGAAGCTGTCGGTGAAATTTTCAATATTGGGGGGGGAAGTCGAGTTGCTTTGGCAGAAGTTATTCAGACTATGGAAAGCATTGTCGATCGCCCGATTCGCATCAATTATCTAGAATCGAGCAAAGGAGATGCGCGGGATACTAGCGCTGACGTATCGAAAGCTCAGAAAATCTTGGGATATCAGGCACAGGTTTCTTTGAGAGAAGGGTTGAAGCAAGAATGGGAATGGGTGCAGTCTTTGTACGGTTAGAGTACGCTGAACCTGATATGCTGAAGTGCTAAGTCAGCATATCAGGTTCTATAAATTCATTGTTTTTTTGCATTTTAATAGGAAGTTGTCATTATGAGTATCCCTCAAGTAAAGTCCGTCCAATCCAACTCGCCGATTGCCGAAATTAACAGATTAATTACCATCAAAAAAATCAGTCAATTGGTTAAATCTGTTTGCGATCGCGTATTTGCTGCGATCGCCCTAGTGGTGTTCTCTCCTTTTATCCTATTGGTAGCGACCGCGATCTATCTCCGCATGGGTTCCCCAATCATTTTTACTCAACCTCGTCCAGGTAAAAACGGTGAGATTTTCACCTTTTATAAATTCCGTACCATGACGAACGATCGCGATGTAGAAGGAAATTTACTTCCCGATGAACAAAGATTAACCACAATCGGTCAAATTCTCCGTCGCACCAGTTTGGATGAACTTCCCCAACTTTGGAATGTTCTCAAAGGGGATATGAGTTTTGTCGGCCCGCGTCCCTTACTCGTATCCTATCTCGATCGCTACTCTCCTGAACAAGCGCGTCGCCATGAAGTCCTTCCTGGTATCACAGGATGGGCACAAATCAATGGTCGTAACAGCATTAGTTGGGAAGAAAAATTTAAACTTGATGTCTGGTATGTCGATCGTTGGAGTCTGTTGTTTGACCTTAAAATTCTCTTTTTAACTATCTTCAAAGTCTTAAAAAGAGAAGGTATTAGCCAAGAAGGTTATGCTACAATGGAAGAATTTAAAGCTCCCAATTAGTAGATAAAATTTTCACACAACCTCACCTAAAAATCATGCTCAAAATTCAACTTCTTGACGTAGCAAATCCGCTTTGGCAAGAAACCCTAGAAAAACTACGGTATGATATTTATCATACATCTGGTTATGTTGATTTAGAAGCAAAAAGAACTCAATCTATCCCAGAGGCAGTTTTGATAGAAGAGGGTGAAAAAATCTTTTTTTTACCTTATTTGAGCCGACGGTGCGATTCTCTCTTTGAAGAAAGCAACATTACCGGAATTTTTGATGTGTTATCACCCTATGGA
>JAJAYT010000156.1 GCA_026786085.1 Microcoleus sp. CAN_BIN18
GGCGACTTACATCCCCTCCACAAGCAGAAGCGCTAGTTCCTAACGCCAGAATCCGCAATGCTTCATTTCTTATATTGATTGCTGCATTTACATCACGGTCATGGTGCGTATCACAATACTTACAAGTCCATGCCCTAACGTCAAGAGTCAAATTTTCAACTCGATTTAGGCAAACATGGCAAGTTTTGGATGAAGGGAAAAATCTATCGATCTCGATATAAATATTGCCTTCAGACTCAGCCTTGTATTTAAGCATCGTGAGAAACATACCCCAGCCAACATCACTTATCGCTTTGGCTAGATTATGATTTCGTACCATACCTTTGATGTTGAGATTTTCTACTGCAATAACTTGGTTTTCGTTGACTACCTTGCGGGATAGTTTGTGCAGAAAATCTTCGCGACATCTAGCAATTTTGGAGTGGACTTTTGCCACTTTCAATCTTGCTTTATTGCGATTGTTGCTACCTTGATTTTTCTTGGATAGCTTTTGCTGTTTCCGTTTTAGGTTCCTTTGATGCTTGACAAAGAATCTCGGATTATCAAACTTTGAGCCATCACTGGTAATTACAAAGTGAGTTAATCCAACATCAAGTCCAACAGCTTTATCAATTGACACTGCTTCGGCTTGAGCCTTACCGTCATCAACTAAAACAGAAACAAAGTATTTACCGTCAGGGTTGCGAGATACTGTGACAGTTTTAATAGCTCCATCAAAAATTCTATGCAGTTTGCAATGCACTAAACCAATCTTAGGTAAATTGATATAGTCATTTTCAAACTTGACATTTTGGGGATAACTAATTGACTGTCTACCATGCTTAGACTTGAATTTCGGGAGCATGGCACGTTTATCGAAAAAGTTTTTGTAGGCTGTCGATAAATTCAACGCTACAACTTGTAAGCATTGAGAATAAGGATCTTTTAGCCATTCATATTCTTTTTTGAGACTGGGCAACAAGCCTTGTATGTACCCTCTGGTCAATCCCTTGCCAGTATTATTATATGTCTCTTGACAAAGATTTAAGGCATAATTCCAGAGCCATCTGCAACAGCCAAAAGACTTTGCAAGCAAGGTTTCTTGCTCACTTGTTGGATAGATTCTGTATTTATATGCTTTATACATTTATCGAGAACACCAAATACTGATCAGACTATCATAGCTCAAATAGATAGAATTGACTCGCTGTCGCTCAATTTGTTTTCTGGCTCGTTTTCATCCCGTCGCTCACCTGAGTACAGGTAGAGCGCGGGACTTCCCACTCACGCTAGTTAAATTCAATTAATGAGCCGAAAAAAGGTGCTTCCGTAGCGTCAATAGCCAAGGGTATTCACCTAAAATGCGGGTTCCATACAATCCTTAAAAATTCTCCCATCCAGATTTCCTTCGCAAATCAAAGTTCGACGAATCTGTTGGAAGAAGTGTTAGGGGGCGATTCTCCTTTCCTACCAGTGAGTATCGCCGATCGAGAAAAATGTATTTGAGCCCAAATCGGGTAATGCGCCCCGCAGGCATCCTTTGAATAGGCATAGGGTCTCGATCTTGGATCTTGTCAGGGCAAGTCTGATAACTGCAACCATTGGTGTCAATAGGCTCTAAACTGGATTCAGGAAGGCGCGCAGCACAGGTTTAGGAAGGTCATCAGTGACAGAAAAAAATTATCAATCCTCTTCGCTACCCACCTACGCGCGAAAAGAACTGCGGGAATTAGTTCGATCGCAGTTAAAGGCCCTGTTGGAACAAGGAGACTTTCAAGGAGCAAAAGCGATTTTGCAGCCGGTGCAGGAAGCTGACATCGCTGAAGCTATCGAAGGCTTACCAGAAACCATGCAGGTGATAGCCTTTCGCTTGCTTGCTAAAGACGAAGCGATCGGAGTTTATGAATATCTTGACTCCAGCGTTCAGCAGTCCCTCTGCGAAAAATTCAAACGCCAAGAAGTCATTGATATTGTAGATAAAATGTCCCCGGACGATCGCGCTAAACTGTTTGACGAACTGCCGGCAATATTAGTCCGCCGCCTCTTGGGTGAATTGAGCTCAACGGAACGTGAAGCTACGGCCCAACTTTTGGGGTACGAAGCCAGTACCGCCGGCCGGATCATGACCCCAGAATATATTTCTCTCAAAGAAAGCTTTACCGTCGCCCAAGCTTTAGACCGAATTCGCTCTTTGGCTAAAACTACGGAAACAATTTACTCTCTTTACGTCACCGATGCCGCCCGCAGCTTGACCGGCATTCTATCCCTGCGGGATTTAGTCACTTCCCCCCTGGACAAAACTGTCGGCGAAATTATGACCCGTGACGTAGTTTCTGTTCAAACTGGAACGGATCAAGAAGAAGTAGCTAGGCTAATCCAGCGTTATGATTTTTTAGCAGTCCCCGTTGTAGACCGCGAACAGCGTCTTGTGGGGATCATTACAGTTGACGACGCGATCGACATTTTAGAAGAAGAAGCCGATAAAGATATTTATGCCTTGGGTGGCGTCCAGTCTGGTGGTGACAATTATTTTCAGACCGATTTAATCACCGTTGCTCGCAAAAGGGTCGTATGGCTGTTTATTCTGCTTTTAACCAATACTGTCACTGGCGCAATCATTAGAGCTCAAGAAGATATTTTGCAACAAGTAGTCGCCCTAGCAGCCTTTATTCCGCTGCTGACTGGCACTGGAGGCAATGTCGGAGCCCAGTCCTCAACAGTTGTAATTCGCGGTTTGAACACTGACGAAATTACAGCAATGGGGCCGATGAAAATAATTGTGCGGGAGGGGATGGCGGGAGCGCTACTAGGAGCTATATTGGGGACGGTAGCGACTGGCTGGGCTTATATTCTGCAAGGGAATTTAGCAGTGGCGATCGCGGTGGGGGTGAGTTTGTTTGCGATCGCAATTTTAGCTTCTATTGCCGGCTCATCTCTGCCGTTTCTATTTCGTTCTTTGGGTTTAGACCCGGCCTTAATGTCTGCTCCTTTTATAACCACCGCCGTTGATGTCCTTGGGGTCTTAATTTATTTCACTTTAGCTCGACTAATTTTGCAGATTTAATCTATTTAACTAGATTGTGACATACAAAAAAAACTATAGTAATTTTCGATTCGCTGATGGGAAAGCCTTCCTATGCTATGAAGCCCAATTCCCAATTCCCAATTCCCAATTCCCAATTAATAACCTATGTCCTCATCCAATTCATCAACCAAAATCCCAAGTCCTAAATCGAGCAATTTGTTAGAAACTGCTGAATTGGCTTCTCTTGCTGCATCTGCTGTGGGATTGGCTGCTAGTTTGGTTTGGCAGCAGAGTGTTTATGCCCAAGTGCCGATAATCATGGCGCTGGTGTTGAATTTTGTGAACCGGCAGAAGCTGCACGGGCAAGTTAAAACAAGTACAGTGGCTGTGTTCGATCGCGTAAATCAACAAGCAGCTACTACCGATCGCGCGATCGAGCAATTGCAACTTGCTGTAAATACTTTAGATGAAGCTCTTTCCCAAACATCTCGCGAAAATCTGAATGCTACCCAAGGAGAAAACGCACATTCTCTAATTTCAGCAATTGAGAACCTGCGCCAGCGACTAATAATTTTGGAAAAAACTATTAAAATGATTCAAAGCGAGATCGAAATTACTGGCCGCCAATTCAAACAGCGACCGGAGTTAGCACAAGTTGAAACTTTGACAGCAATAATGCTCGATTTGCAGCAGTTTATCAACGAACTGCCGCAGTGGGGAAATTTGCAGCAGCGCCAGCTAACAGAGCTTCAGCAAAAAGTAGATGATGCTTTAGGGCGGCTATCTGAAGAAATTGCTGCTATTCCCAACCGGGTGCAGGAGGCTGTGGGCGATCGCAATTTTCAAGCTGAGAGTTCTGAGATTGAGAATAATGCCGATCGACCTAAAAACCAGAATGAGAAAATTCGCCAGAAATATCCCAGAGCTTATGTCAAGTGGAGTCGGGAGGAAGACGAGAATTTGCAGAATGAATATACTAGCGGTCAACAAATTGGCGAATTAGTAAACAAATTTCAGCGACAGCCCGCTGCCATTCGTTCGCGATTGCAAAAATTAGGATTAATAGAATAATGGTAATTGGGAATTGGTAATTGGGAATTGGTAATTGGTAATTGGTAATTGGTAATTGATAATTGGTAATGGGGTAATTGGTAATTGGTAATTGGGCAATTCTCCCCTCTCCCTTCTTCCTTCTTCCTTCTTCCCTCTTCCTTCTTCCTTCTTCCCTCTTCCTTCTTCCTTCTTCCCTCTTCCTTCTTCCCTCTTCCATAACAAAGCGATCGCCCTTTTTTTTCAAAAGAGCGATCGCTTTGTTGATTTATTCAGTCCCCGCTGCCAACAGCGGGCTACTAACATCACATCTCCAGGCTTTGTAGCCTTGCTCTACCTCATTCTAGAAATCTTGCGGTAACAAAGAACTCAAACGCTCCAACAACGGATCGGATTCCTGATAAGGAGCAACCTGAGCATCAGAAACTACACGATCATCATCAACCACAGACTCAGACTCAATCAAATCAGGCTCTACTACTTTTGAAACTTGGGCAAAAGAAACTTGAGCAAAGTTACTGTCAACACTTCCCTGCAACTGCTCCAACTGCGCGCTCAGTTGACTCAGGTGATGTTCCAGTCCCTCCAAACGGCTTAATTCCTCAGCAGAAACATGGCGCTCGAACTCAGCAAATTTGACCGCAAGTTCAGCAATACGCTGTTCCAACAGGTGAGAGCTATCTGTAGAGCTAGCAGACTCAGATATGGACAAAAACTGCCACAAAGCTTGCTTGCAGAGATTGCTGAAAGTCTGATACTTCGTAAAAGCCAACTCTTTTTCAATAGCCGCCAGCAAAGTTTGATCCGCAGCATCTTCCGTAAACGCCACCGAGAAATTCGCCTTATTTTTTGCCCACAGTGCCATAGGGTTCAAGCCTTAATGCGTTACTTTATCGTGGCTAGCTGAGCCTCAGCATAAATAAACTGTCCCAAAGCATTGGCTTTCCGAGAAGGCTGAGCCAAGTGAGCCTTAAGATTGGCATCTTTAAGCAAGGGTTGCAGCACCTCCCAGAAAAACTCGCCGCCGCCGCCAGTCAGAACCACATCCGTCACCCGTTCAGGCAGCCACTGCACCAAACGTTCGGATAGTTCGTTAGCGAAAGCCTCGCGTAAATCCTTAATAATCGGATCTAAATTAGTCGGCTTAGTCGCTCCTCTCGGACGGTAGAAACGCTGGCCTTCCGGTTTATTCACCGCTTCAAGTAAAGACAGAGATTGAGGGTCTGCCCCCGGAATCTTTGAGGCAACTTGTTCGTAGAACTTGTTCATTGCGAAGGAATCGCTTCTAGAAGCCGCCCGGGCGAACCGGAAACGATCGACCATTAACAAATCGGTAGTTTGGTGTCCGATATCGACAACAGCCACCGACAGTTCTGGCAACTCCGGCGAAAACTCCTTGTTGTCTTGAGCCTCGCACCAAATCAGACTGCCGAATCCTTCCGGCATCACCCAAACATGGCGGATGTCAATTTCCAAACGCTCACCCCGGTACACCACAACGTGGGGAGAGCGCAGTTGGCTGATAATCTCTTCCTTTTCCTTCTCAAACTGATCCTGCGAATAAAACGGCAAACCTAGCACCACTGCCATTTCGCCTTTCATCTGGAAATATCCAGCACAGGAAAAAACCTTAACCAAAGCATCTACTACTTTCGATTGGTCTGCGCCACCGAGATTAGCGCCAAAGTCTGCCGCCAGTTGGCCGATGGCGTACCCTTTGCCCTGGTACTCCAGCCACATATCCAACAGAGGGTCTGTTGCTTTTGACTCAAAGCTGCCGCCCCGCACCTTTTCCACGGGCATAGCAGCCACGTTGGCAGGGATGAAAACAACGCTGTTTGGGTTGCGACTTACGCAAGCTTTAGTTGCAGTACGACCCAAATCAGCACTAATAATCGATTTGTGAGAAGCGATCTTAGTCTGCTGCGTCAGCATAGCCGAATTAGGAACAAGCTGTCTAGTTGTCATCAGAAAAATGGGTAGAAACCCCGTCCTTATAGGACGGCTTTATTATTTTTTGGATTTACTAAGCAACTTGGGATTGGTTGGTTCGGTGTGCTTTTGTGTTGCACTCTCAACGGGACAGTTACCGTTTCAAGCCTCCCAATCCTGTACGCATAGTATTTTGCTCGCGCGATCGAGCCTATGAAAGCGGGGTAAAGTTAGCTTGTCGGTCAATGTTTTCTGAGCTTTTTAGACTTGCAGCACTGTTTCAGTTACCTGGAAACTGTTTAACTGCAAATGACACTCTCAGGAGACTTCGCACTCTCCAGGGTGTCGTGACTCAAAAAACGTAGTCAGTTAAGACGATAGCTGGTCAGAACGGCTTGCTAGATTTCTCTTTCAAGCCTCATGCCGTCAGGGCTGAGGTTCCTGACGCCTTATCCCTTGACACTGCCGCGCTTAAAGACAGTGGGTTTTGCGGCGATTCTTCTAACTTTACCTAGATCGGTATTGAAATCAGCACCAAACATTATATTCGGGACGATCGCCCTTATGGTAACTAACCTAACTTTTTCTCGATCGCCACAATAATAATGTCTGTTGCCTGAGAGTGCATTGTTAAGTTAAATTTAGTAAAGATTCTGAGTGTAAACTTTTGTCGCACTCCGCCGACACCGCTAATTTACCCGATCTGTCACCAATTCAAGGCACCCGCATTTATGAAAATTTCTTGGCAAACTATACTACTTTGGACTTTACCCGTCTTAGTCATCGGATTTTTCTTGTGGCAGGGAGCCTTTGCCCCATCCCCAGCAGAGATGACCAAGAACACCGCCAGCACCCGCCTGAGCTACGGTAGGTTCTTAGATTACCTAAACGCCGATCGAGTCACCAGCGTTGATCTGTACGACGGAGGTCGCACGGCGATCGTTCTAGCCGTCGATCCCGAACTGGACAATCACGAGCAGCGGTGGCGCGTGGACTTGCCCTCAAACGCCCCGGAACTGGTTTCTCGACTCAGAGCCTCCAAAATCAGCTTCGACACTCACCCCCTGCGTAACGACGGCGCTATCTGGGGAGTTTTAGGCAATCTAGTATTTCCCCTGTTGTTAGTAGGAGGGCTGTTTTTCCTCTTCCGCCGAGGTGGCGGCAACGTTCCAGGCGGCCCCGGTCAAGCCATGAATTTTGGCAAATCCAAAGCTCGCTTTCAAATGGAAGCTAAAACAGGCGTAGTGTTCGACGACGTAGCAGGCGTGGAAGAAGCCAAAGAAGAACTCGCCGAAGTCGTGACTTTCCTCAAAAAACCCGAACGCTTCACCGCAGTCGGCGCCAAGATTCCCAAAGGCGTGCTGCTAGTTGGCCCTCCCGGAACAGGTAAAACCATGCTGGCAAAAGCGATCGCAGGCGAAGCAGGCGTACCTTTCTTCAGCATCTCCGGTTCAGAATTTGTCGAAATGTTCGTCGGTGTCGGCGCATCCCGCGTCCGCGACTTGTTCAAGAAAGCTAAAGAAAATGCTCCTTGTATCATCTTCATCGATGAAATCGACGCAGTTGGTCGCCAGCGCGGCGCTGGTATCGGCGGTGGTAACGACGAACGGGAACAAACCCTGAACCAGTTGCTGACCGAAATGGACGGTTTTGAGGGCAATACTGGCATCATCATCATTGCTGCCACCAACCGCCCCGACGTGCTCGACTCAGCGCTGCTGCGTCCGGGACGTTTTGACCGCCAAGTTAGCGTCGATGTACCGGATATCAAAGGTCGCTTGGAAATTCTGGAAGTTCACGCGCGCAACAAAAAGCTGTCTGCTGAGATTTCTTTGGATGCGATCGCCCGCCGCACTCCCGGTTTTACTGGCGCTGATTTGGCTAACTTACTCAACGAAGCTGCTATTTTAACAGCGAGACGCCGCAAAGAAGCGATTACGATGCTCGAAGTTGACGATGCAGTCGATCGCGTCGTCGCAGGTATGGAAGGCACACCGCTGGTGGACAGCAAGAGCAAACGCTTAATTGCTTACCACGAAATCGGCCACGCGATCGTCGGTACTGTGATTCAAGCCCACGATCCCGTACAAAAAGTTACCTTAGTTCCTCGCGGACAGGCCCGCGGCTTGACTTGGTTCATGCCCAGCGAAGATCAAGGTTTGATTTCAAGATCGCAAATCTTAGCCCGGATTAGCGGTGCTTTGGGCGGCCGCGCAGCCGAAGAAGTAGTTTTCGGCGATGCTGAAG
Organism: Microcoleus sp. CAN_BIN18; assembly: GCA_026786085.1. GTDB lineage: Bacteria > Cyanobacteriota > Cyanobacteriia > Cyanobacteriales > Microcoleaceae > Microcoleus. The sequence continues at coordinate 8,234 of JAJAYT010000156.1, forward strand.
TCACCACCGGTGCTGGCAATGACTTGCAGCAAGTCAGCGGTATGGCGCGCCAAATGGTAACTCGCTACGGGATGTCTACCTTGGGCCCGATCGCCCTGGAAGCTCAACAAAGCGAAATTTTCCTCGGCCGCGACTACACCGCGCGATCGGAATATTCCGAAGAAATCGCCTCTCGCATTGACGGACAAGTTCGATCGATTGTCGATCGTTGCTACGACGAAGCGCGCCAAATTATTCGTGACAATCGCACCGTGATCGATCGCTTAGTCGATTTGTTGATCGAAAAAGAAACCATCGACGGCGAAGAGTTGCGACTAATTATTTCTGAATACACTTTTGTACCTGAAAAAGAACAATACGTTCCTCAGCTTTAAAAAGTCAGGGCGAATAGAATTCGCTGCTACGCATAGACAAAAACCGCTGGCGCGGGTTGAATTTATTCAGTCCGCGCCAGCGGACTTTATTTGTGTAGTAGCGGTTTCAATCTTTGTCATCAATACGTAGCTTTGTAATGTTAGGCTGGAAACAGCTTAAGTCTGCAACTGCTAACTAAGGACTAACTATGTGTAGTGTGCCCACAGAGAGCGATCGATCCCTCCATACCTGCGAAACCTTGGTAGGAGAGCAAAAAGCAAAAATTCAGCAACTCGAAGAGCATTTGCAGCAAGAAAGAGCATTGCGTTTGGAATTAGAAGCAAGACTCAAATCAATCGAGAAATCGTACTCTTCGATCTCGACTATTTTTCTAGGTTTTACTGACAGCAAGGAATCGGATTTAGATCGAAGTCAGTTAATTGCAGCTCTGGAAACAAGCCAGGAAATGTATCGAACTCTCATCAGAAATTATCCAAATGGCTCGGTATTTTTGTTCGATCGCGATTTGCGATATATTCTAGTTGACGGTCAAGGTTTAGCACGAGCTGGACTTGACAAAGCAGAGTTGGAAGGCAAAACACTGTGGGAAGTAACGCCACCTGAAGAATTGCCACTTTTTGAGACCAAATATCGCGCGGCTTTGGCAGGATCAGAGAATACTTTTGAATATAAATACCAGGATCGAATTTATTCCATAACACTTACTCCAGTCAAAAATGACCGGGGAGAGATTTTTGCAGGTATGGTAGTTGCTCAAGATATTACGGAAAATAAACAGGCAGAAATAGCGCTGCAAAAAATCAAAAATCAGCTAGAAATAAAATATAAAAAGCGTACTGAAGATTTGAAAATAGCTAACCAACAATTGCGGGAAGAAATTATCGATCGCTGGCGCGTCGAAGAGTTTTTGCGGGAAAGCAAGCAACAGCTAGAATTGTTTTTATCTCAATCTTTATATGGCTTTTTTTTTATAATGCTGAACGAACCAGTGCAGTGGGATGATACGATTGACCAGGAAAAAGTTTTGGATTATGTATTCGCTAACGGGCGGGTAACGAAGGCAAATGATGCTTTGAGTGTTCAATATGGAGCTACTAAGGAAGAGTTGATGGGGCTAACGCTTAACTCTTTTCTGTCCCACAATTTGGATATTGGTAGAGAGGTAATCCGGCAATTATTTGAGGCTGGTAGATTACATATTGAATTTGACAAACGCAAGTTTGACGGCACTCAAATCTGGGTTGAAGGAGATTATATTTGCATTTACGACAGTCATCACAGAATCGTGGGACATTTTGGCGTACAGCGCGATATTAGCGATCGCAAAAAAACAGAAGCTGCACTGAAAGAAAGCGAAGAAAGGTTTCGACAGTTAGCAGAAAACATTGAAAGCGTCTTTTGGATGGTAAATGTTCAACCCCATCAAATGATTTATATCAGTCCTGGTTACGAAAAAATTTGGGGAAGAAGCTGCGCTGATTTGTATGCGTACGGGCGCTTTTTTGCCAGCTCAATCTATCCAGAAGACCGCGAGCGTGTCATGTCTACTTTTACTAAAGAAATTGTATCTGAAGACGAAATTGAATATCGAATAGTCAGACCAGATGGCGAAATTCGCTGGATTCGCGATCGGGCTTTTCCGATTAGAAATCAAGCTGGTAAAGTTTACCGAGTCGTTGGCATTGCAGAAGATATCAGCGATAGCAAACAGGCAGAAAAAGCGCTCCGTGAAAGTGAAGAACGCTTCCGCCAGCTAGCAGAAAACATCCAAAATTCTTTCTGGCTAGTTTCTGCTGAATTAACCGATTTATTGTATATTAGTCCAGCTTACGAACAAATCTGGGGGCGCAGTCGCGAAGCATTGTATGCCAACCCCTTAAAATGGATGGAGTTTGTGCATCCAGAAGATAAACATTTGTTGCACGAAGCAATGGGGCGAGTGTTGCAGGGCGAGTCCAGCAGTAGCGAATATCGGATTTTTTTGCCAGATGGCACTATTCGCTGGGTGTGCGATCGAGCTTTTCCCATTTACGATGAATCGGGCAAAGTTTACCGTATCGCCGGTATTTGCGAAGATATCAGCGATCGCAAATTTACCGAGTCCCGCATCCAAGCAGCACTCCGTGAAAAAGAAATATTGCTCAAAGAAATTCACCACCGAGTCAAAAATAATATGCAGGTAGTTTCCAGCCTGCTACAACTTCAAGCTCAATACATTGAAGACGAACCGACGCTAGCTTTATTTGAAGAAAGCCAGACTCGTATCCATTCAATGGCCCTGATTCACGAGCAACTGTATCAGTCCGAAAATCTCGATCGAATCGATCTCCCCTCCTACGTCGAAGACTTGGTTGCTAATTTGTATCAATCTTTTGGTTGTTGCAACACTTCCATCCAATTCAATCTCAATATTGATCCCATCTATTTAAACATAGAAACAGCAATTCCTTGCGGTTTAATTATCAACGAACTTGTTTCTAACTCGTTGAAATATGCCTTTACCGAAAGTTTGGCAGGTGAAATTAAGATTAATTTTTATTATGACACAGCTTCTCAGCAATTTCACTTAAGTATTCAAGACAACGGCAGCGGATTTCCTACGGGTTTCGACGTAGAAAACACCGAAACATTAGGAGTCAGATTAGTACGGATGTTGACTCACCAATTAGATGGAACTCTGGTTATTGACAGTCAGTGTGGAACTTGTTACCATATTAGCTTCCTTGAGTTGAATTATCGGCGGCGCATTTAAGAAAATAGTATGAACCCTATAAAAATTTTGGTTGTAGAAGACGAAATAATTGTCGCAGAAGATATAGGATTTAGATTAAAAAAACTGGGTTATATAGTAACAGCCACAGTTGCTTCAGGAGAAGAGGCTATTGAAAAAGTCACAGAAAATCAGCCAGATTTAGTGCTGATGGATATCGTGCTTAAAGGTGACATGGACGGCGTAACCGCAGCCGAAAAAATCCGAAGTAAGGTTGATATACCAACAGTATTTTTAACAGCTTATGCCGACGATAAAACTTTGCAAAGAGCGAAACTTACAAACCCATTTGGTTACATTATAAAACCCTTTCAACAAAATGATTTGCGAGTCGCGATCGAGATTGCCCTGCACAGGCACGAAATCGAAACCAAGATGCGAGAAGCTCTCAAGGCTTCGGAAGCCAGCAGAGAGTCGTTGGAGGAAAAATCGCACCGCCAAAACCAGTATATTTCAATGGCTGCTCACGAATTGCGGAACCCGCTCAACGCAATTTTAATCTCTGCGGAACTCCTAGAGCTCGATCGAACTCGCAGCAGTGACGAATCCCAAGTCAGAACCCTGCGCCTAGTGCACTCAGCTACCCAAAAGATGAACCAGCTCATCGATGATATGCTATTCATGGGTCGAGCAGAATCAGGCAAACTCAAATGCAATCCATTACCAATAAATTTAGTCGAATTTTGTCAAGACTTGCTCGATCAATTGCAGTTAGGAAATGAAACCAAGCATCAACTAACATTAATCCCGTCAAACGTTACCAGTGCGATATTAGATCAACAATTGCTGCACGGAATTATTTCTAACTTAATCGTCAACGCCATCAAATATTCCCCAAACGGCGGGAAAGTCAGCTTGGAATTGGAATACAGTCAAGCAGGCGATGGAGACAAAGAACCTATTTTCTGTTTGTCTCCTCAGTGTTTGTTTCCCAATTCCAAATTTACAAATATTAACTCTCCCTCACTAATTATCAAAATCCGAGACGAAGGTATAGGCATTCCCGAAACAGAATTAGAGAAAATATTTGAAATGTTCTACCGCTGCAAGAATACTGGGAGGATAAAAGGTAACGGTTTGGGATTAACAATTGTCAAAAAAGCTGTAGAATTGCAAGGAGGTGCGATCGGCTGCGAAAGCAAAATCGCCATTGGCACTACCTTCACAGTCGTACTTCCTTACGTAGCGCTTTCCTCGAAAAGAGATCGGACGTACGGTTGAAACCGCGCCTACACAGCCTACACAGAGAAGACCGGGCGGTTTCAACCGCCGTCTGATCTGCGATCAAATTTTGGTAAAATCCACTCAACCGCCGCCGCTAAATTTTCTGCAACGAAATCCGGTTTAGTATGGTGTTGATATTGGCCACTCAACACACTTTCACCGTAACCAGTCTGCACCAAAATACCAGTACAACCAGCATTGTGAGCCATATCAACATCAGTCGCCTTATCCCCCACCATAAAACTATTTCGCAAATCTAAATCCTGTTTCCAAGCGGCGGCTACCAACATCCCGGTATTCGGTTTGCGCCAAGTTGTATAGCGTGCAAATTGTGGGTTAGTTCCGCCTTCTGCTTCGCTTAAATAAGGACAATAATAAACAGCATCTAATTTTGCTCCGGCTTCATCTTTTAATAGCTGACTGAGGCGTTCGTGCAGCGCTTCTACGTGGCTAATGGGATAATAATTCCTTGCCGGGCCTGATTGGTTAGAAACTAGACAGCAAAATATTTGTTTGTCATTTAATTTGCGTACAGCTTGGGCTACTCCGGGGATTAAATGCAAATCTTCTACTTTGTGGATGTAGCCGGCTTCAATATTTAACACGCCATCTCTGTCTAGAAATACTGCTCGTTTCATGGTTGTACTATATTTGATATAACTCGGCGATTGAAATCGCTTCTACACAAACAAAGTCCGCCTGCGCGGACTGAATAGAAGAAATGCAAATCTAGGTAAACTCGTCATTCTAAAATAGATTGTTTGCCCAGCCATTCGCGGAAGCTGGCATGATACAAACTATAACAAATTTCTCCTCCAATTTCTTGCTTATTTAAGAACTCGATCCAATTATCTAACGCTTTTTCAACCTCGTATTCATCCTCATCAATTATTTCGGATATCGCACTGACAGACAAACCTGCTGTTGACTCTACCAAAAGATTCAACACAGACAATTCAACTGCCGATAAACCATCACCTTTCATCCGCAACCAGTGGTTTTGATAATACGCTGCTAAACCGGGAGGAAGTTCAGACAAAAGTGAGGACTCTCCCAGATTAGCATCGGGTTGTGAATTCTCGGTAATGGCAGGTAACATCTGACTGAGATACATGAAATTGTTTTCGCCCAGAGTTGCGAGTTGTTGGCACAATTCCGGTGCATTTGATAAGTATTGTTGAATGTAGTTCAGCGCATCCTCGCGATTTTGGGCGGGATAATCTCTTAAATCGAGGGTTTGAGAGGGCGCTTCAATTAACAAACCGGATTTTTCTCGCAAAAACGGGCGGCGGGCGAGGATAAAATAAGTGCGATCGCCCAAATACCTCGGCAGATAGAACAGATTTGTGCTGGGTGGTTGACTCGTGCGGGCGATCGCGTCTACAGTATCAATCGCAATTACCAACCGTTGCTGCGGATCTAGTCGATCGCTAATTTTCTGAAGCAACAAAGACAAAAACCAATTCCCATCATTGGAGTCGAGATTTTGAAGTTGAGTTTTTAACTTGACAATTTCGGCTGTTTCCCCATTGCCCAGTAGGTATTTGTCAATCAGTTGAGTGCAGACAGAAGCGAGAAAATCGTGCGATCGATTTTTGCCCTCAACTCCAGCATTGTAATAGATACTGCGAGGATGGGCGGTGACATATTGAGCGAGGATGGAACTTTTGCCGCAGCCGGGAGTGCCGACAATTGTGAAATAACCGCGACTGTAGGAGGCTAGAAAATCGGAAATCGCAGAAAAAACAAACTTGCGCCCGACAAAATTCTCGGTTTTTTCTCGCAGGAGTTGCTGAAATTCCCTTGGGTAAGCAGCGGTAGAGATGGGAGTTGCCAGAGGTGAGAAATTCATGTTAGTGCCTCCACCCCTTCTAGCCGCAGGAAATATACGTTGCCATATCCGTCGCCTGCCACAATTGTCAGTCCATCTGGTGCAATAGCGCAAGACGTTATCGTACTTTCACCCGTGAAACTAGCAATGACATTTCCACTCGACAAATCCCAGACTTTGAGGGTTTTGTCATCTGAACCAGAAATCGCCCGCTTGCCATCAGCAGTCACCGCTACTGAATTTACCGAGTAGCTGTGACCATTGAGAGTAAACAGTTCCTTTTCAGTTATTAAATCCCAGACTTTGAGGGTTTTGTCTGTTGAACCAGAAATCGCCCGCTTGCCATCAGCAGTGACAGCGACTGCATTTACCCAGTTGCTGTGACCCTTTAAAGTAAACAGTTCCTTTTCAGTTATTAAATCCCAGACTTTGAGGGTGTTGTCCGATGAACCAGAAATCGCCCGCTTCCCATCAGCAGTGACCGCTACTGCATTTACCAAGTTGCTGTGACCCTTTAAAGTAAACTGTTGCTTTCCAGTTGTTAAATCCCAGACTTTGAGGGTTTTGTCACACGAACCAGAAATCGCCCGCTTGCCATCAGCAGTGACAGCAACTGCATTTACTGAGTTGCTGTGACCTTCAGAAGTAAAATCTTCCTTTCCAGTGGTTAAATCCCAGACTTTGAGGGTTTTATCATCTGAACCAGAAATTGCCCGCTTGCCATCAGCATTGACTGCTACTGCATTTACTGAGTTTCTATGGCCTTCGAGAGTAAATTCTTCCTTTCCAATGGTTAAATCCCAGACTTTGATGGTGTTGTCATCTGAACCAGAAATTGCTCGCTTGCCATCAGCAGTGATGGCTACTGCATTTACTGAGTTTCTATGGCCTTTGAGAGTAAACTGTTCGTTTCCAGTGGTTAAATCCCAGACTTTGAGAGTGTTGTCCAAAGAACCAGAAATCGCCTGTTTGCCATCAGCAGTGACGGCTACTGCATATACTGATTTCCTGTGACCAGTGAGACTAAATTCTTCCTTTCCAGTGGTTAAATCCCAGACTTTAAGGGTTTTGTCTCTTGAACCAGAAATCGCGCGCTTCCCATTAGCAGTGACTGCTACTGCATTTACTAATTGCCTGTGACCATTGAGAGTAAACTGTTCGTTTCCAGTGGTTAAATCCCAGACTTTGAGGGTGTTGTCCCACGAACCAGAAATCGCCCGCTGGCCATCAGCAGTGACGGCTACTGCATATACTAAGTCGCTGTGACCCGTGAGAGTAAACAGTTCCTTTTCAGTGGTTAAATCCCAGACTTTAAGGCTTGTGTCCGATGAACCCGAAATCGCCCGCTTGCCATCAGCAGTGACAGCAACTGCATTTACTGAGTTGGTGTGACCATTGAGAGTTAACTGTTCCTTTCCAGTTGTTAAATCCCAGACTTTAAGGCTTGTGTCCGATGAACCCGAAATCGCCCGCTTGCCATCAGCAGTGACAGTAACTGCATTTACCGAGTTGCTGTGACGTTTAAGCGTGCGTATCAGTCCCCTACGAGGGGGAGTTAAACAGGGTGTCAAAGGACGCAACCAAGGTGCTGCTTTCCACTGCTTTGCTACCTCCAGCATTGCCTGAATCTCTGATATTTCAAAGTACAGTAAGCGCCCTAACAATTGTTCCGCCAGTTTGCTTTTATCTTGCTCCAAAATCTCGGCTGACATCCACAGTACCGCTTGAATCAAGTTCAGAGATTTCACTTTTTCTGGGTTGTACTCTTGGTGAGTTAATGCTTCTGAATCGTCAACCAAATCGAAATCACCCATCAGTGCCTGCACCCCAAACTCAGGATGCTGAATCTTTGCCATCAGGAAGTTAAAATCTGTCAGTCTTTGATAATACTTTTCTAAATTCCCTGACTTGACATGATTTGGTAGTAAGCTGCCCAGATAAGCACGTTGATAGAAAAGTGGTTTGGACTCTAACTTGTCAGCAAATTCTCCCATATCACGCCATCCCCTGTTCTAAATACTCAGCAATCTTTTGATTTATTTCCTGAAAAAATCTCCGCCTTGAATCCATCTCCCGTTTAGCTTTCAGAAAGTCAAGGAAACTAGCATGATAGATGGTGTAGCAGATTTCTCCGTCTACATTCAGCTTTTTCAAATACTCAACCCACTTATCTTCTAAAACCTTTTTCACATCGCATTCATCCACCTCGGCAATTCCAGCAATCATCTCGCAGGGGATCGGCGTGCCAATCTCTAGTAAAATATACAAGACAATCTCCCTCAATTGCCCTGGATTAGCATCCATCTCCATCCGCACCCAATGGTTTTGATAATACTCTTGCAGCCCGTCTGGCAATTGATTTAAACTCAAGTCATTGTAATTGCCCTTAGCAATTGCTGGCAAAACATACCGCAAATACATAAAATTGTTTTCGCTCTTGTTTGCCACTTGCTCTACAAAACTTGTATCGGTAATGCTGCGGGTTTGAATCCAGTTTCTCAGTCCATCTTTATAGTCAGAATCGGCATCGATCGCAAACCGAATATACTCTTTGATATCATTCTGATTAAAATTGACATACTGGTCATCTCTCAAATCTAACTCTTTTACCGGAATTCCCGGAGATACAGACAGCCGCTTGTTACCGAGGTTATAAGGTCGCCTTGTCAGCAAGAAATAAACCCGATCTGGCAGAGTTGTCGGTAGATGTAAAAGATTTTCTCCTGGTTGTTGTTCGACTTCATCCAGTGCATCAATTGCAATTACCAAACGTTCGCAAGTACAGAGTTTTTCCGCCACCTTTGCCAGTAAAGTTGGTAAATCGGCATCTTCTGAATTTGGCAATTCGTAGCGGTCAATTAATTGCCGACGAATGCTCTTCAAAAACAATTCCGGTCGGTTTCGGCGTTCGACGAGAATATTGAAATAGCAGGGAGATTTATGTTCCCAGACGTATTTGGCAACGATCGAACTTTTGCCCATTCCCGCATCCCCGATGATTGTAAAATAACCGTGAGGATTTGCGGTGATAAATTGCTGAAAAGTATCAAAAACAAATCTGCGGCCACAAAATGTCCGAATTTTTTCTTCTATTAACGATCTAAATTCTTCTGGGTAGGGTGATGAGTTAGAAACTGGGGGAACAACTACTGGTGGTGATAGTTGATAATACTTCTGTTTTAATTTAGTATGCAGAATATCCAATTTTCCTGCACCTCTTTGGTCAATAAGTTGAGGAAAACTATTTCCAAATTTTTTGTAAATCTCTCCCAGTCGCTGTTTTACAGTAGCTTCTGATATGCTGAATTTTACTGAAAGCTGTGCCTGATTTAAGGGTAATTTGTCAGGAGAGAAGAGTGCTGCTAATAATGTTTCTGTTTGTTCCATAGATAATCCATGTCTCCCAGATTCGCCTTTAAGGAATTCTTGCCAATCCATCTAGGTTAACCCCAAATTTAAGTTTATTACGACTTACGCACTGTCATGCACTTAAATCGTCCTGAGCCTTGCCAAGAATCGGGACGGGACTCAGCATGAGAGTAGTTTAATTATACCTTGACTATACTTCGATTATACCAACCTTTAATATACCTAAGTTTATACCTCTGGTCAACTTTACTCAATTAAATTGATGCCATGATTTTATCAAGACACAAAAACAAGTTTTGATAAACAAGAGAGGTCAGTCAAATGAATTTTAAATTATTCGGCAACTCGCAAAACTCTGACGAAGATTATAGTGGAATCGGTATAAAACTTATGGGCAAAATTGCCGATGAGCTAAGTTATACCCGCACTTCTGACGGTCGCAACTGTTTGTTAATGGTGAAATATTATCAGCAGGTAGGTCTAGTACAACCCAAACATAGCTCTCAAGCTGATTACTTTAAGCGGGCGATCGATATTTTAAACAGTTTTAACTGGCTTAAAGAGCAACCAACTTCCCAATTAGAGCCAAGCTCTTCTAATCAGCCACTCCAAAAAATTACCACTCGACTAAATTCGGATATAAAGGGAATTACTCAAGTTTTATCGTGGGTCGAGCTGTTACAAAATATACAAACAATTCCCGAAGCAGTTTTGCAGCAATTCAAACTCGCCGTCGTCGAAGGGTTTAGCAATGCTGTTCGCCACGCACACAAAAATCTGCCCTTAGAAACTCCGATCGAGCTCGCGTTCGCAGTTTTTGAAGAACGCCTAGAGATCGAAATTTGGGATTCTGGACAGCCTTTTGTTGAGTTTAAAGCGAAGTTGAAAGAAGAATTGCCAGAAAAAACTCTGTTTTGTTGGGACGACCTGAGTTTTACGTTTCACTAAAGCTGTTTTGTAGTTGCCAGTTGTCCATTAACAGTAGGAAGAAATATTTTTGTTATGGTTGTTGATACTACCCCCAAGATTCTGGTTGTGGATGATGACCCACTCATCCGCAATCTAGTTCATCGCTTTTTGAATCAGAAATATCAAGTAGATTCGGCAGCAGATGGCGATCGTGCTTTAGCATTATTTGAGGAATTCAAGCCTGTGCTAGTAATTCTCGATTGGAATTTGCCGGATACTACAGGCTATCACCTCTGCCAAGAAATGCAGCGCCGTACTAATGTTTTTGTGGTAATGCTAAGCAGCCGCACAGACGAAGCTGATAAAATTAAAGCCCTGTCCGCTGGTGCTGATGACTATATCTGCAAACCTTTTGGTCTGGCGGAGTTAGCAGTTCGTATAGAAGTTGTGTTGAGACGCATGAAGTCTGTTACTCCATCACGTATCGTATTCGATCAGTTCGCGATCGATCCAGCGCGTCGGGAAGCCACACTGAACGATCGAATTATCAAGTTAACAGCCTTGGAATTTGATATTTTGTATTTTTTGGCAAGTCATCCCGGTAAATCTTGGAATCGCCAACAGCTAATCGAAAAAATCTGGGGTTGGAACTGCGACGACACAGGAGAAGACCAACTTGTTAGCGTACATATTAGTCAGATTCGCAAGAAAATGATTCAAGTTGATGCCACTGGGTCGCAGTTTATTAAAACTATTCACGGTTACGGTTACAGATTCGATCCGCCCGATCGCACGACAATGGCAATTTACTAAGGAGGAGACGGCAATGCCGTTTCCCTACCCCAAAATAGGAGGACACGGCAATGTCGTTTCCCTACCCCAAAATGATCGTAGCTTGCGGGGCGGAATGCCATCGCACTCCATGATAAATTCAACCATCCTCCGATTAATTGTAGGGACACGGCACTGCCGTGTCCTGACTTAGATATCCTAGTTTTTAGCCGCCCCAAACTTTCTTTAAAACATCTTGAGGAGAGATGTCCGCCATCTTCCCAGTAGGAGATTTAATGCCCAAAAACCGATCGCTCTTTGGCAACAATTTCTCTGGATCTGTCGGGCCGAACAACGCAATTGTATAAGTTTGAACCGCCACAGCTAAGTGCATCGGCGCACTGTCAGTACACATCATCAAATTAGCCGCAGCAATTGTCGCAGCCAATTTGCCCACATCATCGGGCGATGTCACTTTCACCTTCGGACACAACTTGATTAGTTCTGTCACAAAACCAGCATCTTCTGGCCCTTTAACAATCACAACTGGTAAATTTGGCTGGCGCTGCTGACAGTCTTCTATGATTTTTTGCCAATTGCCGATCGGGTAAATTTTGTCAATACCTTTAGACAGAGCTATCTGACTAGAACCGCCGTGAATTAGAATGTAACCGCTTTCTTTAATTCCCAACCGCTGCTGTTCCGCTTCCGCCCACTGAATGTCCATTTTTGGTACATTGATTGCTACTGGTGGACAAGCATTATTAATGTCAAAGCCTTGCAGCAAATCGTGGTACATTTCGGCGGCGTACTGCTCAGTTTTCAGCGGTACGGGATTGGTGAGAAATAAAGTATTGTTGCTTCCCACATAGCCAACTCTTTTGGGAATACCTGTCAGCCATAGCAGAAGTCCTACACTCCACCGCTGGCCGAGGGAAATCACTGCTTCGTATTCGCGATCGCGAATTACACCCAGCAAATTGCCCCAATCCGCCATCGAGTTGCGGTCTTTGAAGTTGTAGGTTAAGACTTCTTTAACAGACTTACAGACTCGGTAAGCACCTTTTGCCCTCGGTTCGACGATCACATCAATTTGAGCATCGGGATAAGACTGCTTGAGGTCATCAAGAGTCGGGAAAAATAAAATTTGGTCGCCAATCCCGCCAGGGACAAGTGCTAGTATTCGCATCATAAACGATCGGGCTATTAGTGTTCGAGGTAGCTCTTTGCGATCGGCTGTCAACTATCAGCTTATAGTATTTCTAGACTTTAAAACCACTGGCTGACAGCGAAACAACTGATTGAAGAGTACAGGACGCTCTTATTATATATAGGTAGTTGGATTAAAAACGGTTAGTAAATGCACTTATTAATTCCTGCGGCGGGTTCGGGGCGACGGATGGGGAGTCAGCGGAACAAACTGCTGCTGACTTTGCTCTCTAAACCTTTGCTGAGTTGGACTTTGGCCGCGGCTGAGGCTTCCGAGCACATTACCTGGATTGGGATCATCGGCCAGCCACAGGATTTTCCTGATTTTGAAGCAATTCTGAGCAATTTATCTTTGGCTAAGCCTGTGAAACTGATTCAAGGAGGCGCAACTAGGCAAGAGTCAGTTTACAACGGTTTGCAGAGTTTGCCTGCTGAGAGCGATCGCGTGTTGATACACGACGGTGCTCGATGTTTGGCAACTGCTGAATTGTTCGATCGGGCCGCAGACGCACTTTTGAGCTGTCCAGGCTTGATTGTCGCCGTCCCGGTCAAGGATACGATTAAGGTGGTAGATGAGCATCGGATTGTGCGAGACACACCGGAAAGGCGCAATTTGTGGGCCGCCCAGACTCCCCAAGGATTTGAAGTAAAGTTACTAAAGCAGTGTCACGCCCAAGGGCGAGAGAAGGGTTGGGAAGTTACTGATGATGCGGCTTTGTTTGAAAAATGTGGTTTACCAGTACGAATTGTCGAGGGAGAAGAAACGAACTTGAAAGTGACAACTCCCGTTGATTTAGCACTAGCTGAATTTATTTTGCGGCAGAGAACAATGACAGTTGACAGTTGACAGTGGTTAGTTGCTACTTATCAATTACCAATGCCCAATTACCAATTACCAATTACTAATTACCAAACCTAAAACCGATAGTGTTATCATGAAAATATCATATCTGGAAGTAAATATATGATTTCTATTGCACCGATCGCACCACCATTACTCATAGGCGAAAAGCGAGTAGTGTTGAGAAATATTACTTGGGATGGTTATCAACAACTGTTGAAGATTTTGGGCGATAACCGAGCGGCTACATTGATATTCGATCGAGGGACTTTAGAAATTACCATGCCTTTAGAACAACACGAATTTTCGGCACGCTTAATCGAGTTTTTGATTCGGATTTTGGTGGTAGAACTAGGTTTGAAGATTAAAACAATGGGTTCGACAACCCTCGATCGATCGGATCTAAATCGCGGTGCAGAACCAGACAATGCCTATTATATCCAAAATCAGCCCCTCGTAGCCGGTCGTACAGTAGATTTAGCAACAGATCCAGCGCCAGATTTAGTAGTAGAAGTAGATATCACTCATACTGATATTGACAAGCCTGCTCTCTATGCCAGTTTGGGAGTATCAGAGTTCTGGAGGTATAATGGTAGAGAATGGCGGATTTATCAGCTCGAAAACTCTGAGTATTTGGAAGTATCTGTCAGCCCCACTTTTCCGATTCTACCCAAAGAAAAGCTGTACGAATTTTTGGCAGCAGCGCAGTTAGATGAGGTAGAAGCAGAGGTGGATTTCCGCAACTGGGTGAGAGAAATGATCAAATCTAATTATCGAATCTATTGCAAATTTGATGTTTCATATAGGAACAGGCAAGATGCCAGTTCCACAAGAAAATTCACTCTTTGTGGAATGGGCATCTTGCCCGTTCTTGAGAATGGTGCAATATCTAAGCTAAAGCGGACTTTTAGTTCTGACTTGCTCATAAAGCTCTTCCATCACTTCAATAAACGAGTTATTGCGCTGCCAGAAAGCAGGAAAATCGCCTTGTTTTTTGACCGGAATACCAGCAACTAATGGTTTTGTTAGGGGTTCCATTGTTTGAGGCAAACGCTTGGTTCCTTGCCAAAAATCCTGCAAGCGCTCAACAGCTTGGGCCGCAACTGTGGTAGGTCTAGTGTAATAAGATTCGGCTGGCTTGAGTGAACCTTGGGACAGTTGCAACTCTGCTGAAAGTGCCTAACCCAAAGGAGATTTGGCGAGTTCTTTGTATAAATCTTCTCGTGACAGTCCCCGCAATTCAAAGAGTAGAAATGGATCGCGATCGAGTTCGGCGGCTACCCGATAATAGACTCCAGCAATGTGTTTGCAGGGATTGCCATAATCTGGGCAAGAACACTGGGCATTAAAATCTTTCTCCCCGTGAGGTAGCAGATGTAAACCCAGGGTTGTAAAAGAATCTTCAATATTGCTAGGAATTTCGTTCAGCAGCAGTCTGGAAATCAAACTAGCTCTAGAAGCAATTAAGGCGATCGCAGCGGCCCATTTAGCGGCGCTAATCGGCTGAAACTCGATCGTGGTTATGTAAAGCGGTTCTTTGTAAACTCCAAAATAGGCATTGATAGAACCTCTAACTCTAGCAAGGACGATGCCATCTTTAATCCCAAAGGAAGTGATTTTGCCGTTGTTGACGTAAGCTCTACCCCGACTTAAACGACCATCATCAGAGATATTGTCCAATGCTTGAATAAATTCTTGACCCCACCAGGTGCGACTAAACTTGCTCATACTATTACTCCATAATGGCGCTTTGATTTAAAACAATTAATTTCTTAAATGCTTCGTTATCCAATTCTGTTAACCACGATTCATCTGCGCCAACAATCGCTCCTGCTAGCTTCTTTTTGTCTTCCAGCATTTCATCAATGCGCTCTTCTAAGGTTCCCATAGCCACAAATTTGTGGACGAAAACATTGCGCTGTTGACCAATCCGAAATGCGCGATCCGTTGCTTGATCTTCGACTGCGGGATTCCACCAGCGATCGAAGTGAAACACATGGTTAGCTTTGGTTAATGTAATTCCTACGCCTCCTGCTTTGAGGGACAAAACAAATATTGAAGGCTCTGTCTCGGGGTCTTGAAAATCGACGATCATCTGCTCTCGTTTCTTGCGAGATTTACTACCGGATAGATAGTATGTTTTGTAGTGACAGACTTGGCGCAAATACTTTTCTAGAGCTTGACCTAGTTCAGTAAATTGGGTAAAGATCAATAAACTTTCTCCTTCATCTAATACTTCCTCTACCATTTCGCTCAGACGGGTGAGTTTGTGCGATCGCTCGGGCGTAAATTCACTGCCATCCTGCAAGAACTGCATCGGATGATTGCAGATTTGTTTCAGCTTGGTGAGCGTCGCCAATATCAATCCTTTGCGCTGGATACCCTCCAATTCATTGATTTTTGTTTCAACATCTTTGACGACTGCTTGATAGAGAGATGCTTGTTCTTTAGTTAGATTGCAAAACAGCTTTTGTTCAACTTTATCTGGTAAGTCTTTGATGATGGATTTATCCGTTTTAACTCGACGTAAAATAAACGGCTCTACTAGCTTTTTGAGGGTTGCAGATTGACGGATATCGTTGTTTTTTTGAATCGGTAATTCAAAGTTACGCCGAAATTGGGTTTGATTACCGAGATAGCCGGGATTGAGGAAGTTAAAGATTGACCATAAATCTAACAGACGGTTTTCGATCGGTGTTCCTGTCACTGCTAACCGATGGGGCGCATTCAGTTTGAGAATTGCTTTAGTTAGAGCCGCTTTCGGATTTTTTATGTTCTGCGCTTCATCTAGCACGATGCGATGCCACTTAATTTCACCTAGTAGCTTGGCATCGAGTCTGGCCAAAGCAAAGGATGTGATTAACAAATCATTTTCCCGACAGGTTTGCTTAAATGCTTTGCTTTCTTTGGCTCGTTGCGTGCCGTGATGGATTGTTGCCTGCAATTGCGGTGCGAATTTCTGAATTTCATGATACCAGTTGCCGACTACGGATGTAGGCGCAATGAGTAAGGTTGGCGGGATGTTTTTTATCCCGGCTTTTTGTGCCAATTCTCGTTCCTGAAGCAGTCTAGCAATCACTTGAATTGTTTTGCCCAAACCCATGTCATCAGCAAGGCAACCGTTCAATCCTAGCTGTTCCAGATATTGCAACCAGGAGACTCCCCGCTTTTGATATTCGCGCAGATTACCCTGCAAATGTTCGGGATTGTTGATCGCCTGAAGTTGACTTTTATCACCGAGTTTGTTCAGCATTTCGGCTAAGCTACTGTTGCGATCGACTTCCAATTCCAAATCTTCATTGTCCTCCGTTGTCAGCTTGAGAAAGTCCAACAGGCTCAATTCTGGATTGTCTTGCTGGTGAGTTTTCCAGAAATCCAGCATTTGCCGCATCTTATCCTGATCTAATTCCAACCATTGCCCTCGGAACTGTACCAGCGGGGTTTTGGCACTCACCAGTTGGTTCCATTCCCCTTCGTTGACTGGTTCACCGCCGATCGCCAAATCATACTGATACTCTACCAGTCGATCGAACGAAAAATATTGCTTGCTTTTATCTTCGCCCACAGAGAGGGATTTGCCCTTGGCTTTGAGCCGGACTTTTGCCCGTTTTCTGCCTTGGGGAGTGTACCACGCAGGCACAACCACCTTGTAGCCCGCATTTTCCAACACCCATGCAGACTCTCTGAGAAACCCAAATGCCGACTCCAGATTCAGCCCAATGCCGATCGGCTGGTCAGTTTCCAGTCCCGGCCACAGGGTAGGATAAATTCGAGCAGCGTAGCCCAAATTCATCAGCAACTGTTGCTCAAATCCTTCTCCCATCTGCTTCTGGACTTGTTTTTGTTCAGGGGCACGCATCCGCCAATAGTCTTGTAGTGATAAACGCAGCGACGGATCTGCCTTGGGCGCAACCTGAAACTGAAGTTCCCAAAGAGCTTCTGACTCGGCTGGATCTTGTAACTTAAAGTAGAGATGGAACGATTGCTCTGATTGAGTGCGATCGATGCGATCGTGCCATCCCTGCCATTGCTTAAACTGTTCCATGCTAGTTTTTGCAACTTTGCCACTACCATGCAAACAGTCAGAAAGGAGAGAATCAGCAATGTTCTTTTCAAAGAGTTGAGTCGTCGGCAGATGAGTCAGAATATTGACCAGCAAAGACTCCGAAAAGTGTCGTAATAGAGTTGTGCGATCGTAAAATTCTGGGGTTTCTCGTGGCTGATTCACCCCCGCCACACAAACCAACGGCATATATTCCACATATTGCTGAATAGTTGTTTCGTACTCTTCCCCAATGAACTCCCAGCCCGGATATATTTCAATTTTGCTAGCAGATGATTTCGCTTCAGCGGCCGCGATTATTGCTTTGCCTTTGGCTACCCGTTGAGTCTTCGTTGTAGTTGTAGTTTTGGCTTGTCGTCCCTTCGTTTTCGTTGAAGAAACAACAGTCTCCTCGGTTGATTTCGCCGACTTACCTTTGGCTTCAGAAACTTTCGCAGCAACTAATTCACGATAAGTGAGAGCGGGAATATACTGGTCTTTGAAAATGATTCGTTTGAGTGCTTGAGTGTAGTGAAACCAAAATAGTAAATCTGCTCCAAGTTGAATTTCTGCGAGGTTGTGCAGCGCCATAAAATGCAGGTCATCGATCAGGCTGACAACGTTATTAACAAAACCGCCTATTTTGTCTGAAGTGACAGTCCGGTAGCAATCAATCTGCCAATATTGAAACTCGAATGATTCGGGTAATTCTTCCTCCAGATAACGAGATAGCTCCAGGGAAGGTAAGGGTTGATTGTCAACGGTTGGCAACAAAAAATACTGGGGCGAAATCAAGTCTTCTATCTGGCGAGGAAGTGGTGGTTTAATTCCTAGCTCTGTGCTCAACAGCGTCGCCAAATCCGCCGCAGCACTTTGTCGGGGATGACGCTGGGTAGGTTTACGAAACTGCTTTTGTTCGATCGTTTCAACCCACAGGTAGAATGCTCCCTGCTGGATAAATTCTTCTCCTGGCTGGGGAATCCAAGTTCCGTGAAGGATTTTCATAAAAAGTCACTGAAACGGCTGCACCTGCTTTTGAGTTTATCAGAAGTTTTGACAGATGCGATCGCATTCGGGAGTTAGAATAAGTTATTCTTTCCCAGGCAGATCCGGGGAACCAGTAAAAAATAATACAATCCGAGGTTGAAAACAATGCAATATAGCGGTAGATGGCGGATCGCAGAGATGGCAATGTGGGATAGTGATTACTTGGACATGGAAGTTGAAGCATATATCGAGATTGAGCCTAACGGTTCAGGAGAATTTCAATTTGGTTTAGTATCAGGTCAAATTGACGGCGGAGTGATAAAAGATGGAAAGAATCGGCGATTTGAGTTTACCTGGGATGGTAATGATGAAAACGATCCTGCATCTGGTAGCGGTTGGCTAAAATTAACAGATAAAAACTCGATAAATGGCGAAATCGAATTCCATCAAGGCGATCGATCTAGTCTTGTGGCTGAGCGCATAAGTTAATGGGCGATCGCGATTGCAACCATGCCCTTCTTTACTCATATAGAAGTTTGCGTGCGAAAAGTGCTTGAGCAAATACGATTTTCCAAGATTTTTGCTAAATTAGTAAAATCCCAGCCATCCAAAAGAGTACCGCGCCAACCCGTCAAATAGTGATTATCCAAGCTAAACAAGTTCAGTAGGAGCAAACCAACCATGATCGCCGCAAAAGAAAACTTTCCTCAACTTACCCCAGCAGAATACTTCACCTGGGAAGAAAAGCAGTTAGAAAAGCATGAATATATCGACAGTGAAGTCTACGCCATGAGTGGCGGCAGCGTCAATCATGGTCGCATTGCCATCAGACTTACTGCCATGTTCGATAATCATTTAGAAAATAGTGGTTGCATAACGGGTAATTCTGATATCAAGATTAACATCGTTGAAACCAGTAACTATACTTACCCTGATGCCAGCGTCACCTGCGACGATCGCGATAAAACCACAACCCAATACATTACCTACCCCTGCCTAATCGTTGAAGTTCTCTCTCCCAGCACTGAGGCATACGATCGCGGTGGTAAATTTAGAATGTACCGCAACAACCCTGTCTTACAAGATTACCTATTGGTTAGTTCCACCAGTATCGAAATGGATTTGTATCACAAAAATGATGCTGGTGAATGGCTGATCATTAACTACAAAGAAGGCGATACCATAGAACTCAAGAGTATCAATCTCAGTTTTGCGATCGAGCAAGTCTATCGCGGCCTCGACCTTACACCAGAACCTAAATAAGAGTCTATTAACCAGTCATGAAGGGTTGATCGGAAACTCGCCCTCATTCTCAACCTCTGCACGACTTTTAACTAAATCTAAAAATGCAAACACGGCCGGAATTAACAACCCATCCCTTAAAACAGCCACCCCAATTATCCTCTCAAAATCTGCTGGTAAACTGCAAACTTTCACTTTAGCAGGTATCGGTTCCGCTGCCAAACGTGGCAAAATTGCTGTACCCAAACCTTGTAACACCATACTCACAATAGTTGAATCTTCGCTGAGTTCGTAAGCGATATTTATGGGCAACTCTGAAGTTGCCAAATATTTGCGAAGTGGTATCGAACAAGCTGTTTCTGGCGGCTGCAAAATCAGAGGATAAGCCGCTAATTCTTCCCAGGTAATCTTAGTGTTTAGTAATTTCGCTGTTGGTGGCAGTAAAACAATATATTTATCCCGTAAAATTTCCCTCGTTTCAAATTCATCTGAGATGGGAAGAGAGACAAAACCGATATCTGCTTTGCCCGATCGCAAAGCCTCTTCCACAGCCTGGGTATAATAGACTTCAGTTATGCTGACAGCAATGTTGGGAAAGCGATCGCGAAATTGAGCTATAATACCCGGCAGGATATGAGTTGCGACACTCCGAAAAGTCACTATCCGTACTTGGCCTCCCTGCAAACCTTTCTCTAAATCGGCTTCTTTGACCATCATTTCCAAGGCGCGGGCTATTTGATGTCCGTGAATCAATACCCTTTCCCCCACGGGCGTTAGTTGAGCACCGTGTCGCCCTCGGTGGAACAGTTGCACCCCCAATTCTGTTTCTAAAGAGGCGATGGCGTGGCTGACTGCTGATTGCGACAATTCCAATCCCAAAGCCGCCCCGCTAAAGTTGGCACACTCTGCTACTGCTATCAAAGCCTGAATTTGAGAGAGTTTCATCCGCCGCGTATTGATTTCGTTCATTACCTTTTCGCCTAGAATTTCAATCTATCGATTTTATTCATACAATCTATGCAAGCAATGCTTTGATTGTCAATGCCCGGAGAGTTAAGGTTAATTCATCAGGTAAAAGATGAACTTTTACAAGAATTTCACGCCAACAGCAGCGTGTTATAACTGCTATGAAAATATTGCAGTGTTTAAGCTTTTGGTTGTGATTTTATTGTGGAAGTTTTGTAGGAATTACAAGTTGAAGGTGTTGGCTATGTCTACTTTTAAAAATCGGATCGATACCCGGAATATTAAATTTGTTTTGATGGCAAATCGAGCTAAAATCGACCAAAAACAGCAAGGGCGATCAATTTTTTCAGCTATTAATCAAAGTTGGCAGTTTTTCCTCTCCTTCGCGGCTGGCGGAGACGAACTGAAAATTTGGCAGACATCCGATCGCAATGGTAACACTTACTGGCATGGTTGCGATCGGGCGACTGGTCGTTATACCTGTGTGGCGACTGATGATCAAATGCGCGCTTGGATCGATCGGCGTTATTGCCAATAGACAACTCCTAAAAAGCAGATTGTGAACAGGCTTTCGGGCCTGTTCCACAAGAATTATGGGAGATGTCTAATAGTTCTAATTTTTTATTCCCAGGAGATGCTATGCTTCAAATACATTCCGAATGCGCAGCGCCCGTTAGCGGAGCCCGCCCCTACGGGGGCTACGCCAACGAAGAGGATCGCATAATCGTCATGAAAAACGAGGTGTACAGGTTGCCTCAAACTCATCGAGAAATTCAAGTTTTGTCAGGAATTGCTTGGATCACACTTGACAAACAGGACATCATCTTGCAAAGCGCTGAAAAAACATCACTTCCACCCAGCAAAAACTGGGCTGTCATCTCCGCTCTCAACAATATGCCGCTGATTCTAGCAGTCTGGCAAGACAAAAGCCCAGCCAGAACCTAGCAATTAACAAAAATTCGGCAGGAACACCCCAAAAAGCTCTATCTTAATAGTTATCACTTGGCTATTGGAGGACTCGATCGGTGTACTGCCGCTCTTACCGCTTCAGCTATGTCGCAGCTATAAGTATTGTGTTATCGCCCGCACTCAGCTTGCTGGCAATCTCAGACGCTCACGCATTTGCCCAAATTATAGATGCTACGCTGACTCAAGCGATCGATCGCGCTCAAGCAACAAACCCCAAAACGCAAGCTGACAAACTCTTGGAAACAGGAGTAAAACAGCACCGCGAGGGTTTGTTTCGAGAAGCCATCCAAACTTTTGAGCAAGTTTTGGCAATTCGCAAGTAACTAGGCGACCAAGCCGGAATCGGCGAAACCCTCAACAATATGGGGGAAGCTTATGCCGAAATGGGTTTGAGGCCGAAAGCTTTGGAAGTTTTGCGCCAAGCTTTAGTCATTCACCGAGAAATCAGCGGAGGGCGTCGTATCGCGCGCACTCTCAATCTCATCGGTTTCGTTAACCGGATTGGGGATAAGTTTGACGAAGCGATGAAACTGCACCAAGAAGCTTTGGAACTAGCTAAAACTGCCGATGACCAAATTGAAATAGCAGAATCATTTCACAACATTGCGGCTGTGTACGCAGAACAGGCAAATTATGCCAAGGCGATCGAATTTTACCAGCAAGCGCGGACAATTCGCACTCAAGAGAGCGATCGGCGCGATTTAGGCCGTACTCTCAATAACATGGGCGGCGTATATTACAACATCGGCGACTTTGACAGAGCGATGGAATTTTATCACCAAGCTTTAGCAATTCGCCGGGAAATTGGAGACAGGGCTGGGGTTGGCCGCCTCCTCAACAATATGGCACTTACTTCTCGCAAACAGGGCAAAGATACTCAAGCGCTAATCTATTTTCAGCAAGCGATACCGATGTTGGAAGCCATCGGCGACAAGACAAGTATCGGACGCTTGCTAAATAATATGGGCGCGATTTACGAAAGTCTCCGTCAATATCCTAAAGCTCTCGAATCCTACGACAGAGCTTTGAAAATGGCTCGCGAAAGTGGGGATAAAGCTGGAGAAACTACGGCGATGGAGGGCATTAAGCGATTGTCGTCGGGGCAGATTGTGCCGCAATAATGGCAGTTATGCCGATCGACTTTGGCGACAATTTGGCAGTAATCTGTCAGTTTTTGCATCCTGTGTTGCTAAAAATACATTGTCGTTGAAGCCGGGCGAAACATTGGCTAAATTCAATTATCGATCCTATCACAAATTGTCGTAGGGAATGCTTCGCCCCTACTTGATTTATTGGCTAGTGAATAGTAAGATCGATCTTATGAATTTTGGCGAGAATCGCTAGAGGGAGGATGCCACCCTGCTCTAATCCATAAACGACGAGCTTTGATAATCGCTCTTTCATTATGATATCGATCGTTAAGGTCTAATCGATCGCAAGTTCCCCTACCTGTTGGAGTAATACCGATTATTTCTAAACCATCTACAGACCAGATAAAATGATCGAACCATTGCTGTTGACGTGGATTAAATAAAGTTACTTCCTGTTCAGTTTCTGGGTCAGTACCAGTAATAAAGTTATAGCGATTATTATTACAGCGATGACAAGCTAAAGCTAAGTTTTCTAGTTCATCACTACCACCAATTGATCGAGGTAAAATATGATCCATCGTAAATAGAGTAGAGCTACTTTCTTCGGCAGAATGGCAATACTCACAAAAAAAACTGGCCCTACTTCTTACTAAATTTCGAGTAGTAGGGTTTATAGACATGAAGCTGCTATAACTTTAGCGTTAATTAAGGTGAAAATTCGATCCAGTTCTAGTAAACTTGCTAGTTCTACAACCTCTTCTGAAGTCAAAAGATTAGCCTTTTTTCCCTCAGCTAGTTCTTCCAATCTAGCTTGCAGATTTTCGGTAAATTTGAATAAGCAAAGATTTCTGACTTTCTGAATCGATATGTCACTATCAATCCAGTAAGATGGTTGTACCATAAGTTCAGCTATCATAAAAAAAAACTCGGTAAGTGGGAAACTCAGGGTCTTTACACTTGAGAGGAAAACGACCAGGCGGTTTCAACACATTCGACTACGCGAGCGTGACCGCCGCCTTGAATCTTTCCATTACCGCCGGGCGAGTTGTTCGATCAGGTGTACTTTTGTAGTGTACTTTCGATGGGACAATTACCATCTCAAACCTTACAACTCGCGATCGCATAATGTTTGCTCGATTAGAGCCTCCCTTGCGGGGTGATGTTAGCTTCGCCAAGGTTATAAAGGCTTGTTGAGCTTGCAACACTGTTCCAGTGACTTTAGAACTTTTTAATTACAAACGACAGAGCGGGGAACTAGCTTCGCATTCCGGGGTGTCGTGACCTAAATAACGTAGTCAGTTAAGACTTGGGCTGGTCAGAATAGCTTGCTTCGAGACTTGCTCGCGACCAAGCTCAGTGTCTTTAGACCTGAGTTCCTGACGGTGATTTCCTTACTCAATTACTAATGTAAACCAATCACTATACCATCAAATTGAGTTGATTTAAAATTGTTTGAGTTAATTTTTATATAATTTATCCACCAAAGTTATTTAAACGCCTCCTTTTGCCCTCTCCAGCTTTGAACCGTGCAAAGCAAAAACCGGAGTCAGAGCAGATTTGCCCTTGAGAGAAACAGCTCCCAAAGCCTCGCAGTTGAATTGTAGCCCGATCGACTCAAACACCGTTTGACCAATCAAAATTTGGTTTTCCTCCGCCTTGCTCATCAACCGAGCAGCCGTATTCACCGTATTGCCGAGGATATTAAACTCCCTGCGCCCGCGCGGTTTTCCAACCTCAGCAGCAAACACCGGCCCCAGACACAGCCCAATTTGACAACTTACTTTCACCTCTTCAACCCCGATAATTACTGGAGGCAAGTCTACAATAATATCTCGGATCGCAATCGCCGCACTAGCAGCGCGACTGGGGTCATCCGTGTGAACGTCGGGCACGCCAAAATAAATTAGCATATCCGAACCGTCCAAGTGTGCCGTTACTTTTTGCAGCACGCCGCCTTTGGCTGACACCACAGCATCAATTAGCGCAAAAACCCGAGAACAGCCGAGTACCAGGCGGGCTTCTTCGGCTGGCGTTGCTTTGTCCACCAACTTCGGTAAACCAATCAAGTTGACAAACATCACCGTCGGTTCAGGAAAATCCGGCGGAATTTTTCGCCTGTCAGCATTTTCAACCAGTAGTCTCAGAATTGTTTTGGGAATATAACTAGCAAGGGGTTCAAGCCGCTTCACCGCTTCCTCGATTTCGCTGACCAAACCTGAAACGCTGCGATCGAGCAATACCGAACTTGGCATCCGTCGTCCAGTCAAAGTAATATCATACTCTCCGAGGCGATCGTCCGTAAAATCATCCGCCACCAACAAATAACCCGATTTCCCCGGTTCAAAGCGAAATTGCTCTCCCAAAGCCAAACTAGCAGTTTCAGTCAAACACACCCGCCCCACAGTCCCAGAACCCTCAGCCTGCTTGGCTTGCTGCACTGACTGCCCCAGCAGTACGTGGGCCATTCGTAGCGGCGTACCGATATCCGCACTAATGTAGCGGCCGCAGTGGATACCCACCCGCATTCTCAAAGACAAAACACCCCGCGCCGTTTGAATATTTGCAAATTTAGCCATCGCCCGCTGCATCCGCAAACCAGCCCGCACCGCCCTAGCTGTATCCTGTTCGTGCTTCCCAGCCAAAAACTGCACCAGCAGCGCGTCTCCGGTAAACTCCAGCAAATCCCCGCCCGATTTGCTGACGATTTCGATCATTGAGGCAAAATAGTCGTTAATCACCCCCAGCAGCGTTTCAGCGCCCTTGCGCCCCTGGGCTGCGTTCGCTTCCAACAGCGACGTAAACCCTGCCAAATCCGTGAACAGCAAAGCGCCTGTTTGCCACTGGTAGCGCACCTCCCCCGGCTGGGGCGGAGATTTGGACACGGGCCTGGGCACGTAGTCGTGGAGGATGTAGCGGAGGGTGCGCAGGTGCTCAAAAACCCCCATTAGCGTTGCGGGGGAGGGATCTACCCACGCCGCAGCGTAGAGTTCGGCGGAAAGCAGCGCTCGCAGTCGCAGTTCGATCGCAGCTAAGGGAGGATTGTAGGTTAATCTATTATTAATTTCCACCTAGTCCATTCTTAAAAAATAAGGTTAGTTCGATCGATAAGAGAGGCAACAACAACAGCTAGACCCATAGTATTATGATAAGTTTCCAGTGACTCGATACCAGCCCAACCCAAAACCCACGATCGCAATTTCCGAAAGTCAAAGCTTGCTAGCTCCCGATTTAATCCGAGCTGCTCGATCGGCATATAGTATTTATCTGAATGTGCATTCCGAGCAGATGCAGCATCCGATTGGTGTAGTTGTCAGTCACCGAAGCGATCGAGGTCAGCTAATTTTTGCTTCGCAGCCCGTTTTGTTGCCCGGTGAACGTTTTGTTACCTTTGATGAAATTGAATCTCAAATGTATTAGGCAGTTGACGGTTGATAGTTGACAGTTGATAGTTGACAGTTGGCAGTTGACGGTTGGCAGTTGGTGATTACTAAGTAAAAATTCACAACTAAAAATACATCGCTAAATTGCAAAAAAAGGTTCGTAGTGAGGACTTTAGTCCGCATCTTTCGTGACTAGGAATTGGATTCCTAACAAAAAAAGGTTCGTAGTGAGGACTTTAGTCCGCATCTTTCATGACTAGGAATTGGATTCCTAACGCTCCCACCTGATAGGTAATTTAATGTAAAAAACATCACAGCTAACAACTAATAAATAACCACAGTCAAGATTCAACAGATAACTTAATGGAAATTATATTTAATTCCCTTGTCACCGCGATCGTCTTTGTTTTCGGTTCAGCGATCGGCAGCTTCCTAAATGTGGTAGTTTATCGGTTGCCTGCGGGTTTGTCGGTGATACACCCTCCTTCTCGCTGTCCCAAATGTTTAAATCAACTCAGATTGTACGAAAATGTACCCGTGTTCGGTTGGCTGTGGCTGCGGGGACGCTGCAATCACTGCCGCAGTAGGATTTCAGCCCGCTATCCGCTGGTGGAAGCAGCTACGGGTTTGCTATTTTTGCTGATCTTCTGGCAGTTTGGGGTGAGTGTGCAAACTCTGGGTTTGTGGGTTTTGTTTAGCTGGCTGTTGGCTTTGTCTTTGATTGATTGCGATACAATGACTTTGCCTAATTCTTTAACTCGATCGGGCTTGGTGGCTGGATTGGTTTTTCAAGTGGCAAAAGGTTTGTCGCCGACGTTTAGCCCGATCGACTCTGTTAACAATCTGGTACTCGGCGGTATCCTAGGAGCAGTTGTCGGGTTGTGGCTGTTTGATATCATTGGTTTTGCAGGCTCGATCGCCTTTGGGCAAAATGCTCTGGGGATGGGAGATACTAAACTGGCAGCCTTGATGGGGGCTTGGCTGGGCTGGAAATACTTGCTGATAGCAGGGTTTATCGCCTGTTTAGGCGGGGCTTTTGTGGGTGGCGGGGCGATCGCGATCGGATTGCTCGATCGGCGTCAACCAATGCCCTTCGGCCCGTTTCTGGCGATCGGTGCAGCAATTGCGGCTCTGTGGGGCGAAGCGATATTATCTATTTACTTACACTTGTTTTTCCCTAATTTTGGTTGATGACCCTAATTTTCCCCGCGCCATCAAAGGCAATATCGTCTCATAAATTGGTAAAATTACCCTGTGTCTTGGATTACACTTACAACCACTAGCTTTCGTTGGGAAGCGGAATTAATGCAGCAGATCCTGGCTGCTCATCAAATCCCGGCTCGGATTATCGACTTGGGCGTAGCATCTTATTTAGGTGCAGGAAGTGCTACAGCCCTGCAAGTTCTTCCAGAACACCATCCGTCAGCATCACTCCTCATCAGTCCAGTTGAAGATGAGCCAGAACAAGAGTGATTAGTCATTAGTCAACAGTCATTAGTCAACAGTCAATAGTCAACAGTCAATAGTATATAAGTGATATCGTTGACTTTTGTATCAGAATAATAACGTTCGGAGCGGGGAGATCGCGTCCCGCTTGGCTCCGCGAGAGGTTCGCCCTGTGAGTGCGATCGGGCGCAAAGAGAGTATAATTCCGATGTAGTGCGGACTTGATATCACAACTGGCAATTGACAACTAACAATTGACAACTAACAATTCCCAATTACCAATTCCCAATTACCAACTACCAATTACCAATTCCTAAGTTTTAATGTCTCTATTTGATTGGTTTGCAAATCGCCGAAAATCAGTACCCAACTCCCAAGAACGGCCGGAACGAGAAATCGCGGACGGACTTTGGCATAAATGCCCAGCTTGCGATGCCCTGAGTTATACCAAAGACCTGCGAGCAAATCAAATGGTTTGCTTGGAATGCGGGCATCATATCAGAGTTTACAGCGACGATCGCATCGAGCAATTGATCGATCCCAATACCTGGGTACCAATTAACGAAAAACTGCACGCCACCGATCCCCTGAAATTTCGCGATCGCAAAAAATATAGCGATCGACTCCGCGAAACCCAAGAAAAAACCGGCCACCTAGACGCAGTAGAAACAGGCATCGGCAAACTCGAAAATTTGATCGTCGCCCTCGGAGTCATGGAATTTCAGTTCATCGGCGGCAGCATGGGCTCAGTTGTCGGAGAAAAACTGACCCGCCTCATCGAACACGCCACGCGAGAACGCTTACCCGTGATTATTGTCTGCGCTTCCGGCGGCGCGAGAATGCAGGAAGGAATGCTCAGCCTGATGCAAATGGCCAAGATTTCCGGGGCTCTGGAGCGCCATCGGGAAGCGAGACTGCTTTACATCCCAATTTTGACCCACCCGACCACCGGCGGCGTCACCGCCAGTTTTGCCATGCTGGGAGACGTGATTATTGCAGAGCCAAAAGCTACTGTAGCTTTTACAGGCGGCCGAGTAATCGAGCAAACTCTGCGGGAAAAGCTGCCGGAAAATTATCAAACTTCCGAATAC